>JBMSPY010000006.1:0-21314 GCA_049423005.1 Cyclobacteriaceae bacterium | reverse complement strand
CTTGTAACAACGCAGATCACTGTGTTGAACGCAGACATCTACTTCCGGATAATCCTGAAGGATTTCTTCAACCTGAAGGGGAGTAAACGGAACGCGCTTATCCGGAGGATTTTTGCCCTCGCGAATAAGCGCGATCCTGGTTTTTTTCATACGAATTGGAAGAACGAATTACTTCCAGGTAATTTTCTTTGAAGGGTAGTAATTGATGCCAAGTCGGTTCCATCTTGGACCATGACTTCCAATTCGGGCACTATATCCTTCCCATCCTCTTTTTTCGGAAGGAGTCCAACCCAATTCGGCAACCGCAGTGATCCGTGGAAATAACAAATATTCGATGTCGCTCATAGAATCGATGGTCTCACTCCACAATGGGGCTTCTACTCCAAGCACTTGTGCGGCATCAACACCCTCTACTTGCGTAGCGGGATCCCAGTTGTAAGCAACATCTGCTTCAATGTAAGCTGCCCAATGCAATCCAAGTTTGGTCAGCGAGTCGTACTGCATATCGAGGTAAACCTTTGGTGAAGGTGACAATATGAGACTGGCTCCTTTTTCTGCCGCCATCCGTGCATAATCCGGATTTGCCCAATGCTGGGCGACAACATTTTCATTGATATTGCCTTGAGCAATCTCTTCCCAGCCAATCATTATTTTGTTGTTCGCCTTTACGATTTCAGTGAATTTATTAACGAAGGCAATGTAGTCAGGCTTTTTAGTGACATGGGCCTCATCGCCACCAACATGAAAATAGGGGCCAGGTGTTATTTCGGAAAGCTCCCGCACAACGTCATTAATAAATTTGAAGGTGACTTCTTTTTCAAAGCGCAATGTGCTGAAGCCAACTTCCATGCCTGTGTACAGTGGTGTTGGCTGGGAGTCTTTAACCAGAAGTGGATTGGCCTTTGGTCCATTTGGTGCGCCTTCCATGGGAACAGAAGTTCCACCATTCAGCTCACCGTAAGAGGCCAAAGCAGAATTGATGTGACCGGGCATATCGATTTCAGGAATGATCATGATGAAACGTTCCTGGGCATAGGCAATCAACTCTTTATACTCTTCCTGGGTATAGTAACCCCCTTTGTCACCGCCTACTTCTGTGCTGCCACCATGGAGGGCCAGGTTGGGCCAGGATTTAATTTCAATTCGCCATCCCTGATCGTCTGACAAATGAAGGTGCAGACGATTCATTTTATACATCGCAATATGGTCGATGTAACGCTTCACATTATCCATTGGAAAGAAATGACGCGCTACATCCAACATGGAACCACGCCAGCCGTAAGAAGGCTTATCTGTGATTTCGCCTGTGGCTACTTCCCAGCTAGCGGATTGAACTTCTTTGGCTTCAATAGCCTCTGGTAATAATTGACGAAGCGTCTGAATTCCGTAAAATACTCCAGCTGCTTTCTGAGCAGTGATTTTGATTTGCTCAGACGAAATGGATAACACATAACCCTCTTCACCTAACTCTGCATTATCTGTTAAGGCCAGTAAAATAGTAGCATCAGCGGGCTTAGCGGCAGTGGTCAGCTCAAAGCCGGTAGCTGGTTTTAACAGGTTCGTGAGGTAAGCCGCCACACCAGTTAAGGCACCTTCCGGTCCCTCGGTTCCGATGGTAGCATCCTTTGTGAGGAAAAATGCCCCGCCGTCGGTGCTGGCAGAAACCGGTGCAGGAACAACATTTTGAAAGGCGGCTGTCGCCTCAGGGGATGCACTTTTTTTGCAGCTGCCCAGGACCAGCATCAGGCATAGTCCGGCAAGTAAATTGAATATGGATTTTTGCATAGGGTGATTGGTTCGAATTAAGAAAGCAATTTAATCAATTTGACCGGTGCTGACGGTAGTCAAAATTTCAGAAAGGCATAACCTTTGAGCTGATAGGTTGTAACCGTTGTTAGCATCGAAAGAGCTACATTCATTTCCGGTGCCAGTGTTGCGCGGTCTATTTTGCGTGCAAATAATGATTGTCCGCAGATGTACAATTCGGCTCCGGATCGCTTAAGCTCTTTTAGTAGTCCCAGGTTCGGATTATCGGCGTTGTACTTTTTTCGATAGGCTTCGTTGCTCATGACGGCATAGGCTGCCTCGCCATGTACAGCTACCACGACTTCGATATTCTTTTTTGGAATGCCAGCCTGGGCGTGCAGGTTCATCAAGCGGGCAACATTATTTAGAGCAAAATTCAGCTCTTCTGGTTTTTCTGAGCCAGTGGCTACCTCAACTACAATTTTATACTCCATGGATGGATCAGGAATTTCTGCTGCGTTCTCAATCGCGAAAATTCCTCCGTAGGCCGTTACCATTGGAAATTGCCTTTCCTGACCGAAGGTCTGGGCAAAAACAAAGAATAGAGAAAGTGCAAAATATAATTTCATGATTTTAGCGTTGTTCATCTGTGAAGATACCTCCACGTTTAGGTATGAGAAAATAAAATATCCTTTTGGAAGAGTGAGTGAAGCTACGACTAGAATATACGGAGCCTTACGCCAATCCAGATTGAAGATAACTCAACAAGCCGGAAGATCAGGATCTATCTCTGCGCGCCAGCGGTTTAGTCCACCACGAAGACTGACCAGATTGGTAAACCCAAGATCCTGCAATTTTTTTATAGCTACAGCACTGCGACTACCACTTCGACAAACGAGAATTACTTTGGCTCGTCTGGGGATCCGGTGGACTTCAGCAGTTAAAGAACCCAATGGAATATTGACTCCTCCTGCATTAGCTAATTTAAATTCAGCAGGCTCACGAACATCGATCAGCACTGCAGTGTTTTTCTTAACCAGGGCTTGAGCCTCAGTAGGAGTCACCTCCTCGATTCCAGTTGAAGAATTTTTACTGTCACAATAAAGTTCGTAATCAATCAGCTCCTTGACAGGCACGCGATTAAAATCCGGTTTTATTTGAAGTATCCGCGATGTAAAATCCAGAGCATCGAAAACCCACAGTCTGTTGTGCAGCGTTGTGCCCATGCCGGTAGCTAATTTAATAGCCTCATTAGCCATAGCAGATCCTATAATGCCAGCTAAAGCACCAAGAACACCACCTGTATTACACGCCGGAACAACTTCTGGATCAGGTGGTACAGGATAAAGGTCACGATAGCACGCTGAGCGGTTACCATCCGGTAAAGACTGATTGAATACGCTTACCTGTCCTTCAAAGCGGTAAATGGCTCCGTACACAAATGGTTTTTCTGAGAGCAAACAGGCGTCGTTCACCAAATAACGCGTGGGTAAATTATCAGAGCCATCTACGACCATGTCGTACTCACGAATGAGTTCTAGCGCATTTTTTGAGGAGAGATACTGCGAATGAAGCGTTACCCGAATCTCCGGATTCATCTGCTGTAGCCGATCTATGGCACGCTCGCCTTTTAGTTCTCCGATCTCTGAATTTGTGTACAAAACCTGTCGGTGCAGGTTGCTTCGGTCAACCCGATCGAACTCTACCAGACCGATGGTTCCTACGCCGGCAGCGGCCAGGTAAAGCAATACCGGAGAGCCCAAGCCCCCGGCGCCAATGACCAGAATTCGCGCCTCAGCAAGCTTTTTCTGTCCTTCCGCACCTAATTCCGGAAGGAGCATCTGCCGCTGATACCGCTCAAATTTTTCTTCGTTTTGCATAGATCGACCGGACACAAAATTAGGAAATCAGGACAGGTCCACTTGCTTTGATTTGAATTGCAGGTCTAATGATTATTATTGGGTAAAAATCAGGTCTATGGAATCATTTCTTGACTTTTTTGAGGCGATGCCAGTTTGGCAAAGGGCAGCCTGGGTGTTTGTGTGTTTGGCTTTGTGCTGGATACTGGAAGGGAACTTCCCGTTATTCCGTTTTGGAATAGACCGGTGGCGCCATGCGCGTGTAAATCTGGTGTTTCTTACCACAACCATGATCATCAACGGAATTTTTGGAGCGGCGACGGTCGGCGTTTTTGCCTGGCTGGCAACAAATCAGTTTGGACTGATTCATCTGATTGATCTGCCTATTGTGGTGGAGTTGCTGATCTGTGTTTTGATTTTTGAATTGATTGCTCAGTATACGGTTCACTATTTGCTGCATCGTGTAAAATGGATGTGGAAATTCCACATGATTCACCACAGCGATACGCATCTGGATGCAACATCAGGAACCCGTCACCATCCCGGAGATTTTGTGATGCGGGAAATTTTTGCCTTGATTGCGGTTGTACTTACCGGCGCACCTGCTGCATTTTATTTTTTCTACAGGATTTGCACGGTCTTCTTCACGTACATCACGCATGCCAATATCTACGTTCCGATGTGGTTGGATAAAATGCTGAGTGTTGTGTTCATCACGCCGAATATGCATAAGTTCCATCACCACTTCGAGCGACCATGGACAGACAGTAATTACGGAAATATTTTTTCTGTTTGGGATCGATTGTTCGGTACGTTTGTTTACGACGATCCGTCAAAAATTACCTACGGACTCGATGTACTCGATCCTTCAAAGGATGAAAAGGTGGGGTATCAGATGGGCATTCCCTTTGACCCCAACATTAAAACAGATTACTGAGTAACCTCAGCCGTCTTCAGACGGATGATGCCCAACCAATTGAACAGCTTAATGAAAGCGTAGGTAGGGTCAAGTTCGTGCCAGCGAATTCCTCCGAAATTCGGACGACTTCCGTTTTTATGGTGATTGTTGTGGTAACTCTCGCCCATCATCAGAAAATCAACAGGCAGAAAATTTCTGGATGTATCACCGACTTCGAAGTTGCGGTAACCGTATTTGTGGGCAAACCAGTTGATGATAGCGCCGTGAATCGGGCTTAACAAAAACTGAATAGGCAGCAACGCCCACATCCACCATTCGGTGGCAAAGTTCCAGTAGAACAAGGTGTAGAGCGCTCCCCAGAAAACTCGGGAATACCAGGAACGTGCAAAACGATCGAAGGCATCCCACTTCGGAACGCCACGCACAAACCGATCTTCCGCTTGTACTTCGCCATTGGCCAGTTGGGAATAAATCGTTTTTGTTTTCCACATCATCGAAAAAATACTGTCGTCGTATTTAGGAGAATGTGGATCGTTTTCAGTGTCTGCAAAAGCATGGTGCATGCGGTGCATCACACCATAACCGAAAGGGCTCAAATAATTACTTCCCTGAAAGATCCAGGTGAGCACAAAAAATACCTTTTCGGTAAATGGGCCCATAGTAAAGGAACCGTGCGACGCATAGCGGTGGAGGAAAAAAGTCTGGAAAAACAGCGACAGGTACCAGTGCGCAACAAAAAATAGAATAATAGCGGCCATTTCGGTCAGTTTATGGGTTTTACTAACCTAAAGACTGCCAGGCCGGCGTTTTGTGACAAAAAGGACGGAGTATTTTTAAGCCGCTACTTTAGAGCGTTGCTTATTAATGGCTGCTTTGAGGTCGTGGACCAGTTCGGAGGGATTTCCAGCGTGACAGGCCCGCTTAAAGCTTTCCAGGAGTCCAGCGGGGGCGGGAATGCCCTTAAAGGAGATTTCTGGCATAGCCAGCTTTTTGTTTGCTCTTGAAAACAGTTGACGACAATGGTCTGCATTTCGGTCGAACATTGCCGATAACTCTTTATAATCTACATCAAAGGCCGTTCGAAGCAGGTAAATCGCGC
Source organism: Cyclobacteriaceae bacterium (assembly GCA_049423005.1). Classification (GTDB taxonomy): domain Bacteria; phylum Bacteroidota; class Bacteroidia; order Cytophagales; family Cyclobacteriaceae; genus ELB16-189. The sequence goes on along the minus strand of JBMSPY010000006.1, from coordinate 15,691 downwards.
GCTCCATAGGCTCCAGTCTGGTGTGAAGGACGTCAAAAGCCCCTTTGAGCTGCTGATCTAAATCGAAGCCGGAAAAATTAATCTCGCTAAAAAAGCTCAAAAACCCCTTTTGTCCTTCCTCAGGCAAGGAGGTTATTCGGTTTTGACGGTTTTTTTCGAGGTGAGTAAAGCAATTGTTGGTTACTGACCGAATCAGATAAGCTTTTGTATCTCGGATTTTCTGTTGATTAGACTCCATCCACTTCACGAGTGTTTCGTGAACCACATCTTCTGCATCTGCCTTACACCTCAACAATCTGAAGGCAATCTGATGAAGTAAAGGAGAGTAGGTCGATATGATGACCGAATCTGTCATTTGTGGATTTTATCAACGTGCAATTTACCGCTCTCTGACTAAGCTATCCAACCCGTTCCTCAGAAATTTAGTTCCTCACGGGTGTTTGTATTTCGGCCTTGTTCCTAGCTTTGTCCGATGGCCAAACAGAAATCAGTCTATTTCTGCCAGAACTGCGGTTATGAGTCTGCCAAATGGCTGGGCAAATGCCCGTCGTGTGAGCAGTGGAATACTTTTGCTGAAGAGATTGTATCGAAGACCGATTCTAAAAATGAATGGCGTCAGGAACCTCAGCATCGTTCGGCCAAACCAACACCACTTGGCGAGCTTTCGGCTTTACCCGAGCGTCGTATTTCCACAGGTGATCAGGAACTCGACCGAACACTTGGAGGTGGAATGGTTCCCGGAAGTTTGATTCTGATTGGTGGCGAACCTGGAATTGGAAAGTCAACACTGATGTTGCAATTGGCGCTCACCCAAAATGGAAAAAAGACACTTTATGTTTCTGGTGAGGAAAGTGATCAGCAAATAAAAATGCGCGCAGACCGGTTGCCACTTCCAGCCAATCCATCAACCTGGTTACTTACCGAAACCAATACCCGAAATATTTTTTCTGCCGCAACAGAAGTCAAGCCTTCCGTGATGGTCATCGATTCGATTCAGACGTTGTATTCACCGGTTCTGGATGGGGTAGCAGGAAGTGTCGGACAAGTTCGTCAGTGTGCGGCTGAATTATTGAAGTTTGCTAAAGAAACGGGGACAATTGTTTTCCTCGTTGGCCACATCACTAAAGATGGAATGCTTGCTGGTCCGAAGGTGCTTGAGCATATGGTAGATACCGTATTGCAATTTGAAGGTGACCGACATTTGTCTTACCGGATTCTTCGCACCACGAAAAATCGTTTTGGTTCGACAGCTGAGATTGGAATTTATGAGATGTTGGGTTCTGGTTTGCGTCAGGTAAGCAATCCATCTGAGATTCTGATTTCTCCGAAAGATGCGCCGCTCACTGGTGTAACGATTGGCGCCACCATTGAAGGCAACCGACCCTTACTCATTGAGGTGCAGTCGCTGGTAAGTCCTGCTTCCTACGGAACCCCTCAACGAAATCCAAACGGGTTTGATCACAAGCGTTTGAATATGATGTTGGCTGTTTTGGAAAAGCGTTGTGGATTTCGCATGGGCATGCAGGATGTTTTTTTGAATATGGCTGGCGGACTCTACGTAGAGGATCCGGCTATTGATTTGGCAGTTTGCATGGCCATGGTTTCGTCATTGGAGGAAATTCCCATCTCAGATAAAATTTGTTTTGCTGCTGAGGTTGGCCTTGGTGGTGAATTGCGTCCAGTCAATAAAGTTGACCAACGCATTTCCGAGGCTGAAAAGTTAGGATTCAAAGAAATTTACATCTCCAAATTCCAACAGGCACAGGTACCCGATCGATTTAAGATCAAGGTGCATGCCGAAGGTAAACTGGAAGATGTGCTCAAGTCTTTCCTCAAATAATAGTGTGGGTGTGCACAAGCCACACTTCACAACACCTGCTTCCTACTTTTCAATCCCTACTTTACAACCGCGTAAACAATTGCTGCCAAAGCTGGTTGTACTTCTCCCACTTCACCAGATTAATACCCCAGTGTGGACTGGCGCTTGTGGTGAAGGCAGAGACCTTTCCTTTTCCAAGTTGCCGTGCCGCCAGCAGCGGATACCATTTATTCATGTACTGGATATCGATGAGGTTGATGCTACCCTCTCTTAATTTCGTTTCATTGAATCCAAGTATAGGTGGAATTTCGTCCAGTGTGATGCCTTCAAGAACAGGGTGATTGGCGTGTTCCATCCGTACGGGGAACGACCAGGTTGATTCAATCAGATCGTCGCCGTCAAGACACGTGACGGGAAGAGCTTCATGAAACGACACGCGTTTCCAGCCTCCTTTTCCTATTTCTCCACTAAAGCTGTACCATCCACCCATCATGTGGAAATGACCGCCGTTGCGTACCCATTCTTCCAAGAGCATAAAGCGGTCGGGGAATGTGACGTATTTATCGCCCCATTTATTGCGGTTAAAAAAATCCGGGTGAAGCATCAGCACTTTTGTTTCCACATCTCCAAAAACAATTGTGGTTGCCCATTTTAATTTTTCGTCGAAATCTTCCGGTGACATATTATACACTTCCCAGGACGGCTGAGAAATTACCGTTGCACCTGGAATGGCACTTACGGCGTCAACAAACTGTTGTGCATAATTTAAAATTTCCACGCCTTTGGTTGCTGCCAGAAACGGACTTTCGATGTATTTCTGTCCGGTATGAACGCACCAGTTTCCAACGTGCCAGATGTTTAGTTTTTTTTCAGACATAGGTTTTGGTTTTGAGGTTGTATGATTTTAATCTATTGAGGTTGCTATCGGTTAAACCACAAAAGATACACTAACTTGCGTAAAATTACTTGCCTTCCTGCGCGTTTCGTGGCCAGGGCGGAATCCCAGCCATATGTCAAAGAAAAAATTCAAGGAAAAAAAAGAGAAAAAGCATAAGGACGAGCGTAAATCCCTTCGTCAGGAAATGCTGGAGTTGTTCGATGAAAACCCCGGCCGTGGTTACGACTTTAAGCAGATTGCCCGAAAGATTGGTCTTAAGAAAAAGGCGCTGAATAAAGATCTGTTTTCCCTGTTGGAAAAACTGGAAGAGGATGGAAAAATTCGACAGTTACCCAATGGTAGTTTTACGACGACTAAAAAGCCAGAGACTATTAGCGGAAAAGTAGATCACGTCAACCCGAGGTTTGCTTATGTGGTTACGGGAATCCCAGGAATGAAGGACATCTACATTCGCGCCCGCGACCTGGGTACTGCCGTTCATGGTGATAAGGTAGAAGTTGAGCTTTTCAACCGCTCCACCGGTGAAAATCCGGAAGGGGAGGTAGTAGCTGTGGTTCAGCGTGCACGCAATCGTTTTGTTGGAAGGGTGGAATTATCGAGAGGCTTTGGGTTTGTAGTGCCAGATTTCAAAAAGATCTACCAGGACTTTTTCATTTATCCGGAACATCTTGCGGGTGCCGTAACAAATGACAAAGTGGTTGTTGAGGTAACGCGCTGGTCTGAGGGTGACAAAAATCCAGAGGCGAAGGTTGTAGAAATTCTGGGAAAGACAGGAGAGAATGAGGCCGAGATTCATTCCATCATGGCTGAGTTTGATCTTCCGTTTCGCTTTCCGCCTGCGGTACTGGGTGAATCGGAAGCGATTGGTGAAGATATTCCAGCCACTGAAATTAAACGACGAAAAGATTTCAGAAAAATTTTGACGTTTACAATTGATCCATTTGATGCCAAAGATTTTGATGACGCCATTTCTTACCGGGTACTTGAAAATGGAAATATTGAAGTGGGTGTGCACATTGCTGACGTCACCCATTATGTGAAACCCGGAACGATCCTCGATCAGGATGCTTTTGATCGGGCTACGTCTGTTTACCTGGTTGATCGTACGGTACCGATGCTGCCGGAAAAATTGTCGAATGCTTTGTGTTCACTTCGGCCACATGAGGACAAGCTCACGTTCTCAGCAGTATTTGAAATGACACGCGAAGCAGCTGTTGTAAAGGAATGGTTCGGCAGAACCGTAATACATTCAGATCACCGCTTCACCTATGAGGAAGCTCAGGAAGTAATCGAGAATAAGGCCGGGAAATATTCAGAGGAACTCATTCTTTTAAATGAGATGGCCAAAAAACTGCGAAAGGAACGCTTTCAAAAAGGCGCTGTCAATTTTGAAACCGCTGAAGTCAAGTTTAAGCTGGATGAAAAAGGCCGTCCGCTGGAAGTAGTTCCAAAAATCAGAAAAGATGCGCATAAGCTGATTGAAGAATATATGCTACTGGCCAACCGCGCCGTGGCCACATGGGTTTACAGTCAGACAAGTGATGCGATTAAAAAAGGAACGAACACCTTTGTTTACAGAACACACGATTATCCAGATCCCGAGAAGGTTCGTGACTTTGCCAACTTCGCCCGTCAGTTTGGCCATAAGATCAAAACAGAAGATAATCTGATTGCGCGTTCCCTCAATTCTCTGATGGATGAGATTGAAGGCAAACCTGAACAGAATGTTTTACAACAACTAGCTGTGCGCAGCATGGCTAAAGCTAAATACACAACGGATGCTGTAGGGCATTTTGGACTGGCTTTTCCACACTACACGCACTTCACGTCCCCAATCCGAAGGTATCCGGACATGATGGTCCACCGGTTGCTTCAACATTATCTGGATGGTGGCAAGCCGGTGAACAAAAAAGAGTTTGAAGAGAAATGCGTTCATTCCTCTGAGCGTGAGAAACGTGCTGCCGATGCAGAACGCGCCTCCATAAAATACAAACAGGTTGAATTCATGAGTATGGCCGAGGACAAGCTGTACGACGGAATCATTACCGGCGTAACCGACTTCGGTATCTTCATTGAGATCATTCAGACTAAATGCGAGGGCATGGCCCGGCTCATGGATCTTAAGGATGATTATTATGAATTCGATGAGCGGAATTTCCGGGTGATCGGGCGCCGTAGAAAAAAAATCTACCGTCTCGGAGACCAGGTAAGTGTCCGGATTAAGAAGACAGATATAGACCGTCGTCTTATTGATTTGACGATTGAATCCTGAACTGTTTTAAAACCGGAAAATATTTCCCTTTTTGCCGAGAGATCTACTCATGAATTACCTAAGGGAAATTGAATCGGCCATCCGAAAAGAGAAATTCGGTAAAAATCCGGCCAGCCTGTACGAACCCATTCGTTACATCATGTCGCTGGGTGGTAAGCGCCTCCGTCCAATGCTGGTCCTTCTTGGATACAGCCTTTACCGCCGCGATCACAAACACATTCTTCCTTACGCAGTAGCCGTTGAAGCATTTCACAATTTTACTCTGATGCATGACGACATCATGGATAATGCGCCGTTGAGGAGAAATCAAGCCACAGTCCATGAAAAATGGAATGTGAACACTGCGATTTTGTCGGGAGATGTTATGCTGGTGAAGGTTTACGATATGCTTTCAACACTTCATCCGGAGATTTTGAGCCGAGCCCTGCCTCGCTTTAATCAAACGGCCAGAGAAGTTTGTGAGGGTCAGCAGATGGATATGGACTTCGAGACCAGAGACCGTGTTTCGGAAAAAGAATATCTCGAAATGATTCGACTAAAGACAGCTGTATTGCTTGGCTTTAGTCTGGAGTTTGGTGCCCTGTTGGCTGGTGCGCCGGAGTCTGACCAGAAGCTGCTCTATGATTTTGGTGTTGCGATTGGAATAGGATTTCAATTGAAGGATGACCTGCTTGATGTATATGCTGATAAAGACAAATTTGGCAAACAGGTTGGCGGCGATATCATCTCCAATAAAAAAACATTTCTGCTCTTAAAGGCTTTAGAGTTAGCCGGTGGTAAAACGAAAACGGAACTGGACTTTTGGCTCAGTCAGAAGAAATTTAATAAATCAAAAAAAGTAAAAGCCGTTACAGCAATTTACGATCAGCTGAGCATTCAGGCTTTAACCTTAAAAAAGATTGAAAGTTATTTCACGCGGGCCTTTAAATCATTGGAGTCAATGCATCCCTCTGTTCCGGTGCAGCACGTGCGCGATTATGCGCAAGTGCTGATGGATCGACAGCATTGAAATCAGAAATGCAGGATGTACTCCTGCAGATTTGCGGTACGTGGGATTCCTAGTTTTTTTCTTAGACGGTAGCGGCTGATTTCTACTCCACGAACAGAAATGTTCATCAGGTTGGCAATCTCTTTGGTGGCCAGATTCAATCTTAGGTAAGAGCACAACTTAATTTCCTGTGGCGTTAATCCGGGACATGATTTCATGATCCGGTTTATAAAGTCACCATGTACCCTGTCGAAATGAAAACGAAAGTGCTCCCAATCGTCGTCGCGTGTTAGGTTTGTTTCAATTTGTCGGGCAATTTGCTGAAGTTCCTGTCGTACGTTATCTAGTCCGTTGCGGTCGGTGAGTTCGCTTAATTGACCGCGAATGGAAGCCATAACTTCATTTTTATTCAACAAGTGCATGGTAGCTGTTGCCAGCTCTGTTTTCATGTGGCCGATTTCCGATTCCAACTTTTCGTTTTTCAGCTCGTTGATTTTTGTCTCCGATTCCAGTGAGAGCTCCTTTAATTGTGAGTGGGTTCGGTTCAATTCTCTTTTTTGACGAAGCGCCATCAGTTTACGCTCATACCGGTATTTACGATTCAGAATTTTATAACTGCTGAACAGCAGCGCTCCACCAAAGATTACATAAAGAAAATAAGCCGCAACAGAACGATACCATGGTGGCAGGATTTCAAATGAAAAGGATTTTTCTGTCGATACTTCACCATTGATGTTTTTAGCCCTTACGATAAAGGTATAGCTGCGCTCCCGAAGGTTGGTGTATTCTTTGATTGGCTGTGGAGTCCAATCCGACCATTCTTCGTTGAATCCTGCAAGTTTGTATTGGTAGCTTAAATCGCCGGCATCTCCATTAAAAGAGGTAGCTGCAAAGGAAAACCGTATGTTATTTTCAGAAAACGGTAACCGAACGGCCACGGAAGTATTAAGCGGGCCACTTCCATGAAATAAAATCTTTTCCTGTTCACCTGTTACTGAAATGTTACGAATTAACGTTTCAAATCCACCTGAAGAGGAGATGGGCATGGCAGCATTAAAATGAATGAATCCTTCTTTTGCCGTAAACAACACTTCATTAGATCCGATGATCGACATGTTAAGCAAATCATCATTTAGGTATTTTCGAATTCGGTTAAAACCACGATCACTTACCTCATAGTCGCCAATCGAATTTTTTCTGAGCACACCGAATTGATCGCGGCCGATGTAATAAACGTTACCCGCATAATCTTCACGAATATTCCAAAGCTGTACACCTGGTCCCAACAGTCGGGTAAACATTTCATCGGGAATGAAACGATCTGTTGCCTTATCGTATCTGAATACACCATTCTCGGAAGTGAAAATCAGTCTATTGCCCGCAGGGAATACATTTATCAACCGATTGGTTGGGAAACCTTTTTGATCACCATAAAAATCAACTCGCTCTGCTTTACGTAAGTCCTCTGAAAGTTTGATTTTAAAGGCACCTTTATAACCATGGGTAACCCAAATCGTACCATCGGTATCTAAAGCCATTACGCGGGCCGATTCCTTAAAGCCATCGATGGCACCGATTTCCTTCCACTGTTCACCTACTTTTTCAAAAGCATGCAGTCCGGAATAGGTGCCCTCAATCATTTTAGTTTCCGATAACTGCAAAAACATCCAGGATCCTTCAGTTGCTGAAATGGAAGTTGCCTTCTGACCTTCAATGGTCCAGGCTCCGCGGTGATGGGAGAGAATCAACTGACCTTCAAGGGAGGCAAGACTATAGACCTGTCCTTCCGTATTTGGAACCAACTGAAAGGTAGAATTATCTTTTTCACGTAGATAAAGACCAGTGTTGGTTCCTAAGTATAATTTGGTTCCGTCAGACCATGCTGCGTAACCTGTTCCGGGCAATCCGCTCTGCTCACGGATAAGTGTAAATGGAGAAGAAACCTGAACACGTGCTATGATGTTATTCTGACCGACCCATAGATTGTGTTCCCTGTCCTCGAATAATGAAAGAATGGTTCTGTTCTCCAGACCCTGACCTCTGTTCAATCGCTGAAGTAACGCCCCAGCCTCATCAATCAACAGCAATCCTTCGTTTTGTGTTCCGGCTGCAAATCGACCATCGGCAAGTCGTACCATGCAGTTGATTCCTGCTTCAGCATAATAATTTTGCCACTCGGCATTCCAGGGCTCAATGCGTTCATTTGAATAGCGAAAAATTCCGTTCTGAAAGGTTGACACGATTAGCCCATTCTGCCGGATTGGATGGACCGACGAGAGCCTGAGTGAGCCAAAAAATTCGCCGCCTTTTAAAGGGATTAACTGATTATTTTCAAAAGTTGCCAGACCCGAATTTCGGCGGTTTACAATGAGTTTTCCATTGATCAGATAGGAATTGTCTAACTCTGAGCCTGGATCAAATACGACTAGCTGATCCTTTTCATAGTGGAATAGTTTGGAAAATGTGCAGAAATAAACCTGTTCGTTATCCAGGTAAACGTTCCACGTTTCGTCAAAATTTCGGGCACTGGCATCAAGCCTTGAGGCCAAGGAGGTATACGACATACGTCCAATCGAGTCGGGTTCGAAAAACCCGAAATCACCCTGACTTCCTACATACACTCTCCCCTTACTATCCACGGCAATGCTTCTAACTTTTGTGCCTGATGGAACGCCATAGGTTCGCCAACTCTCACCATCGTACTCCAGAAGTCCATAATTGTTTCCCACGTAAATGAGCCCGTCCTTGCCTTGACGGATATTGAAGTTTTGAAGGCCAGCCTTGTATTCCAGCGAGGTATGGTTCCGTACCAGGGGCAGCCCCGCAAAACCCTGACCATTTGCATGGATCGGGAAGATCAATGGGCAGAAGAGAATAAACCTGGCTAGCGTCAAAAGAAGTGCTGACCTAGTCAGGAAAATTTTTGTGCAGGGGACTTTATCGGCTCCTTGTGAGAAACAACTAATAATAGAAAAAAGCCCTTTTTGACCTGGTTTCATTTATTTGATGTAATCAAGATGTAGTAAAGCAGGGTTATTGTTGTAGTTAAGATGTAGGCTGATTTTCGGCAACAAGATAGGAGATTCTCATTATTGTGCCTCCGCAATCGTATGCGGTTACCCTTACCTAAATGCCCATTCAGAGAGTTGTAGTACTGATTTTTTTGATTTTCCTGCCTACTCTGGTAAGCGCCCAAATGGCACTTTCCGGAAAAGTTTTGGATGAAACAGGTGCGCCGATGCCTGGCGTAAATGTGCAGGTAAAGGGCGCGAGCACAGGCACCGTTACCGGGATTTCAGGAGAATTTAAGCTGGAGGTGCCCGAAAAGGCCATTTTGGTTTTCAGCTTTATCGGTTATGAAACCCAAGAGCTACCGGTTAACAAGAATACTGAAATGGTGGTGCGGCTGGCGCCATCGACTGAGGCTTTGGAGGAAGTAGTGGTTATAGGCTATGGAACGGCAACTGCAAAAACCCTTACCGGCGCCGTTGCTTCAGTCAACGGAAAAAATATCACCGATTTAAAAACAGCCAGATTTGATCAGGCTTTACAGGGTCAGATTGCCGGTGTTCAGATTTCTACGGCTTCAGGATCTCCCGGTGGTGCAGTAAACATTCGGATTCGTGGTTTAACTACCAATGGCGATAATAATCCTCTAATTCTTGTCGATGGCGTTCCGTATTCCACTGAAGGCTTAAATGCGATAAGTCCTTCTGATATAGAGTCCATTCACGTCTTAAAAGATGCAGCCGCAGCTATTTATGGAGTTCGTGCAGCAAACGGAGTAATTCTCGTGACTACCCGTCAGGGCAAAGCGTCAACGCCAACCCGTCTTGAATATTCGGGTTATATCGGGGTTCAGTCGACAGCCAAAAAACTTGATCTGCTTAAGGGTCGCGAATATGCCATCTTAAAAAATGAATCGTTTGCAGCCGGAGGCCAGACACCTCCGTTTTTGAATCCGGATATTGGAACCGGCACAGATTGGCAGTCCGAAGTTTTTGCTCAGGCACCGATTAGCAGTCATAACGTGAGCGTCAGTGGCGGAACGGAGAAGACCAAATTTTCGGTTGGAGGCGCCTATTTTGATCAGCTTGGAATCGTAGGAGCAGATAAAGCCTCTTATCGCCGTTACAATGCACGCTTAAATTTCACAACGGAACTTACTCCGGGCGTTACGTTGCAAAATGTTTTTCTGTATACCAATGAGCTACGGTCGGCCTTGCCGGAGAATGGAATTGCATCAGTACTCTACAATACCATCAATGCTTCGCCAGCGGCTTCCGTTCGTCAGGCTGATGGTTCGTTTACCTTTCTCGAAGAATTCAGCGATATCATTAATCCACTTGCGCAAATTGAAAATAGTTTTAACGCAGCTAAAGTCAATAAGCTTGTTGGAAAACAAGAGGTCGTTTGGGGAATTCGTGACGGACTTGACCTGACTGGCCGCATTGGTTACAATTATGCTTCGGTGGGTTCTAAAGTATTTAATCCGTTGGTGTATTACGGTTCGGGTAAGGCGCAGAATACAGTAAGCAATGCGCAACTCATTCCAGATTCACTGGCACTGGCTACAGGTTTTAAGGTTCCTCTGTTGAACAATGTTGTTGAAACTCAGCAGACCTTTTTTAATTATAACATTGAGGCTTTCCTGAATTACAATAAGACTTTTGGTGATCATCAGGTTCGATCAGCTCTTGGAATCACGTTTATACAGGACCAAGGCGAGAGCCTGACCGGTGTTGCTTTTAACGTGCCGTATAATGCAAATAACTTTGCAGACATCAGTGCAGCGGAAGGCAATAATTTATTGAATAACGCCTCTTCCTACCAATACCGTAGTCGTCTGCAATCTGTTTTCTGGCGAGGAGAGTATGGCTATCAGGATAAATATCTGGCTTCAGTTGTTATGCGTCGTGATGGCTCATCCAACTTTGGTGTCAACAATCGTTTTGGAGTTTTCCCTTCTGTTTCTGCCGGCTGGGTAGCCAGTTCAGAATCCTTTTTTCCAGAAGGCAAAATCAATTTCCTGAAAGTAAGAGGCAGCTATGGCATTGTTGGTAACGATAAGATTGGCTTATTCCGGTACCGCGCATTGCTGGGAGGTGAGGCTGTGTATTCGTTCAACGATCAGCTCATCACTGGCATTGCAATCGGCGCCTTTGGTAACCAGGATTTGAAATGGGAAACAACAAGTCAGAGTAATGCCGGTATTGATGCGAGGCTTCTGAATGACCGCATCGAGGTTACGGCCGATTACTATGTTAAGCAGACGCGTGATCTTTTATTTGCTCCGGATATTTCAGCCATTGTCGGTGCCTACTCCGCTGGTAGCAGTCCGCCTATTGTCAATGGTGGTAACGTACGAAATTCTGGTATTGAGATGATGGTCCGATACAACAGTCGGCCAGGATCAGCGATCTCCTATTCCTTAGGTTACACGTTTACTACGGTAAAAAATAAAGTTACCAAGCTCCAGCAGGGAGTGGACTTTTATGAATTTGGATCTTTTGGTGTTGGTGGTGGCGCGGCAACGCGTATGGAAGTTGGGTATCCGATTGGCTATTTCTTTGGATACAAAACACAAGGAGTTTTTCAGAGCAGTGAAGAAGTTGCTGAACGTGGCATAACTCAGGAAGGTGCACGCGCCGGTGATCTGATCTTTGCGGATATAAACGGTGATGGCAACATCAACTTCAGCAACAACACGGATAAAACTTTTCTCGGATCTGCCATTCCCGATATGACGATGGGTCTGCAGGCTAATGCCGGCTGGAAAGGTATTGACGTAGGATTTTCGCTTTATGCTTCTATCGGAAATGAAATTCTGCGCAACTATGAGCGTCAACAGCCATTGGCAAATTTATTGGCGTATCAAATTGGCCGATGGACCGGAGCCGGCTCTACCAATGACCAACCACGACTCACCACCGCAGCAACTAAAAACGGCGTACTCTCTGACTTTTTTGTTGAAGATGGATCGTTCCTTCGTTTGAGAAATCTGCAGGTGGGATATCAGTTCCCGGAAAAACTCACCAGGAAAGCCGGAATAAAAAAATTCCGTGTTTATGGTGCAGGCAATAACCTGGCAACCTTAACACGTTACCGCGGTTTTGATCCGGATTTCAACTCTGGCAGCTCACTTACCGGTGGAGTAGATCTCGGCTTCTATCCACAGGCTCGTACAATTATGTTTGGAATTGAACTCACCTACTGATGCGTAAAACAGTTTACAGCACCCTGCTTCTATGCCTGTTCATGCTCGCTTCACCGGGTTGTGATGACTTCGTGGACATCGATCCCTATTACTCGCTCGATGCGGATAATTACTTCAATAGTCCCTCTGACTATGAAAGGGCTTTGATCGGCGCCTACGATCTTTTGCAAACATCCTACCTCGGCTTATGGATCGGAGAGATTGCATCCGATAATTCAATTGCAGGTGGAGAAAGTGTAACCGATAGTGAAGGTCTGCATCAGATTGATGAGATGATACACGGTGGTGTCAACACCGAATTGCGAAGTCTTTTTCGCTGGATGTATGCCGGCATCACGCGGACCAATTACATTTTTGAAAACAAGGATAAGATTGACTTTCCGGGAAAAGAAAAAATCCTTGCCCAAGCCTCCTTCCTGCGTGCCTACTATTATTTTGAGTTGGTCAAGTTTTTTGGTGACGTTCCGCTTATTGTCGATCGCCGCCTGGGGGCAGATGAGGTAAGCAGTCAGATCCGAACACCTGCTGATGAAGTGTATGCTCAGATAGAATCGGACCTTCAATATGCTGCAAGTATTTTAACCTGGACAACTCCTGATAAGGGACGAATTACAAAAGGTGCCGCACTCGCCTTACTGGGGAAGGCTTATCTGTATCAGGAAAAATTTGACGAAGCCTCGGCTGTGTTTGAAGAGATCATCAATTCCGGCAACTATGCCTTGTTTACTGATTTCAGCACCATGTTCCGTGTGGTTAATGAAAACAGCAAGGAGACTGTTTTTGACATTCAATATGTTGGGTTGGAAGGCGGTAGTTATGGATGTTATGTGTGTCTGGAGGGATTTGCCGCCGTTGGATTCCATGGTATTCGTGGATACCAGGGTCCGGTGTTTGCCGATGGAAACAGTTACAACCTTCCGACTGAAGATTTATACAATGCTTTTGAGTCGGGAGATCCCCGAAGAGATGCATCGCTGCTTGATATCGAAGCCTTTCGAATCGGCCAGCTTCCTGCAGTTGTGCGTTATACCGTAGGAGCCGGCGGGCACACGGGTTATTACAATCTGAAATACCTCAAACGGGCCGATGAACTCGGATTGCCGGATAATGATCTGACCAGTCCGGTTAATCATAAAGTGATTCGCTATGCCGATGTTTTGCTTATGGCAGCTGAAGCCCATAACCGCAAGGAAAGTTCGGATGATGTGAAGGCACGCGCATACTTGAACGCTGTTCGCGCACGGGCAAGTGCCAGTTTACCGCCAGTAACCTCAAGCGGCGCTGCACTTACGGAGGCCATTTACCGCGAGCGTCGGGTTGAATTCGCTGGTGAGGGATTGCGGTTCTTCGATCTCGTCCGGACGGGTCGTGCAGCTGATGCCATAGAAGGGTTTCAGACCGACAAACATGAGCTATTCCCCATTCCTCAGGCAGAGCTAGACCTGTCGCGTGCAGGATGGAAACAAAACTCGGGATACTGATCTATGAGGCAGCGCGCACAAACTTTATTCACAGGATCAGGCAGTGGACTGATCATGGCCTTTTTGCTTCTGCTGGTCTCTTGTATGGAGGAGCGCTTTGAGCTGGGTGCTCCACCCAATCTGGATGATGCAGCGTTTACGTTTCAGCCGGACTCTCAATCGCCCAATCGGATTAATTTTCAGAGCACCTCCTCTGCATTTCTGAAAAAATGGGATTTTGATAATGGCACAACGGCTGAAGGTGATGAAGTCACGGCAGAATTTCCATTGAAGGGAAAATACCTGGTTACGCTTACCGTATTTACAAAAGGAGGGAGCATCTCCACGACTCAAGAGGTAACCATTGCAAAGGATGATCTTAGTCTGCTGGATTTACCAATCTACAATTTCCTCACAGGAGGAATATCGGCATCCAATGGAAAGACCTGGGTTATTGATGCTACGCGTGCTGGTCATTTTGGAGTAGGACCAAATCCTTCGGATCCTGCGCTTGGCGATGTTCCTAATTATTACTCAGCCGGTCCGGATGAAAAGGTTGGTACAGGTCTATACAATGATGAATTTACGTTTAAGCTAAACGGATTTCAGTTCAATCAGGAGACGGCAGGCGATGTTTATCTGAACAACAAATTCGCCGATGCGTTTACCGGATCCTTTGAAAATCTCGGAGATCGAACCGCACCCTTTACGGCCCCGGCTTCACTGACATGGACCATTTCAGGCACCGAAGGAAATCAGCAACTGACAATTTCGCCCGGCGGGTTCATAGGCTATTATTCAGGTGTGTCTTCCTATAAAATTGTCTCCATCTCAGAAAATGAACTTGTTATCCGTGCACTAGATGCCCGCGATCCTGCATTGGCCTGGTACCAGCGTCTTATTCCTAAGGGCTATACACCTCCTCCACCACCAACGACAACTTCGACGCTGCCAATTGAATTTGAAGGAGCAAAACCTCCGTTTACCACATTTGGTGGAAGTACCTATGATGTAGTGGCCAATCCGAATCCGGGTGGCATCAATGCCAGTGCTAAAGTTGGTCGCTACGGAAAAGGAACGGAAGGCAACTGGGCTGGAATTGAGACCATACTGTCTTCCAAGGTAGATTTCTCCGTTAACTCAACATTCAAGCTAAAAGTACTTTCTCCGGTAACGGGAAGAGCACTGCTGAAATTTGAAGATTCGAAAAACCCTCAGGTATTTGTAGAAGTCTTTGCCGACATCACCAAAGTAAATACCTGGGAAGATTTGACCTTCCAGTTTACCGGAGCGGCCAGCAACACGTTCGATAAAATGGCCGTGTTCATGGATTTTGATAATAACAACGGAGGCGTCTTTTTCATTGATGACATCCGACAGACTTTTGTGCCATCTGAACTAACACTGGATGTGCTCACAGGTGGTGGATCCAAAACATGGATTCTTAAACCATCAGCAGGATCATTTGGAGTTGGGCCATCAAAAGGAAGTGAAGTTTGGTATCCAAACGGATTAAACCTTACGGCTTCACGTCCCTGCCTGTTTAATGACGAGTATGTTTTTGCAACTGGTAATGTGTATCAGTACAAAACCAATGGTGATTTATTTGCGGAAGCGTACATGGGCATAACACCGGATGGCTGTACGCCAGATACAGCATTGCCTGCTAACGCAGCAGCCTGGGGTAGCGGTACGCATAGTTTCTCATTCACGCCCGCAACTGGCTCAACACCGGCATACATAACCGTTACTGGCACAGGAGCGTTCCTTGTTTTACCCAAAGCCTACAATGGAGGGGAATATACAGCTGCTCCTCCGGCAGCAAACCGCTCCGTCAAATATGAGGTGATGAGCTATGTAAAAAATGGAACTACCGAAACGTTGAAGATTACACTCGATATTTCTCCCGGTCAGACCGGCACATCATACTGGACTTTTGTGTTGACCAATAAACCTTGATTTGAGCATGCGTATCTGTTCGCTATTTGTGATTGTTTTTGTGGTTAGTTTACAACCTTTGTGTTTGTAGAACGTTGT
>JBMSPY010000005.1:0-24523 GCA_049423005.1 Cyclobacteriaceae bacterium | reverse complement strand
CAAAGCTTTCTCGCTGAGATTACGATTAAAGACACCACCATTAAAATGCCTATTGAGTATTTTGTGGTTAAGCCAGTTATCCGCGTAACTACGGGTAATGCGCCAACGCTTTACAAGCAGTGTGGCAACATGGTAAATATTGATGTGCCTTCACTCGGAACAAACTATAACCCAACATTTACAGCGAAAGGCGCTGTGATTGTACCCGGGGCAAAGGCTTCACAACCCATCATTATCCCTAAGGAAAATAAAGTTGAAATTACTGTAATGAGTGGCGGCGCTGTTCTTGGAACAGAGAAGTTCGATGTAAAACCAATTCCGAAACCAAGATATTCAGCTAAGAACGCCGCTGGAAAAGAAATCGACTTGCGTTCCGGTGAAATGATTCGCAACCTCTCTACGTTGCGCGTTTCTGCAGAGGCAGAAGAAAACTTTAAGCAGGAGGTACCTAAAGATGCGGTCTACCGAATCCGCAGTATGGAAGTTATCCTTGCTCGCGGCTCTTCGCCCGTTAAGCGTGAGACGTTCACCAACGAAAGTGTTGATCTTAACTCCTGGAGAAACTTAATGAAGCCTGGCGACAACCTTGTTATTGATATTAAATCTGTAACGCGCCGGACGTTCGAAGGTCAGGATGAGAAAGTTGATATCAAGGTTGAGATCATTCGTTTTGATGTCAAGCAATAAAAATTACTGATCCCAGTTATATAAGACTGATCATTTATGGAAAAGAACTTTTTAAGGATGAAAAAGCATTTTTTGGTTGCCGGTTTAATCGGCGCTGCATTGACTGTATCTGCTCAGTCTGATGAGTTGCCTCAGTATAATCCAAATTCTGTAAGTCCAATTCCTCGTTATGAGCAACATTACCGAATTCGTGTTTGGAGGGAAATTGATCTTCGTGAAAAACAGAATGAGGGCTTCTTCTCAAAAAATGCTGAAATCAGTAAGCTTTTAATTGAAGCAGTAAAGTCCGGCGAAATTGCTCAGGTCTACTATAACGATTCACTTACTACTTTATATCCTAAGGCTGATTGGAATGCCCTTCTGATTCAGAACCAGGCAACTGTTTATCCTACCTGGGATCCATCAACGAACTACATCACTCAGGCGGATATCGTTACCTATAAAGGCAAAAATTATGAAGCCCAGACCGATAACATAGGTAAGAATCCTGAAACTTCGCCTGCCGATTGGCAAATCTCGGCTCAGGGTAAGGCCTCTTACTACCTCTATAGCGATATGACCAAGATGCGTATCATGGAGGATGTAATTTTTGATCGCAGAAGGTCGCGCTTGTATTACGATATCCAAGCTATTCAATTGCTGGTGCCTGGTCGAATGACCAACTCCGGAGTTGATAATGAATTAGGCTGGATCAGCTACAAAGATGCAGAGCGTGTTTTTCGCAATCATCCACGCGAGGCCATTTGGTTCAACCGCTACAATACAGCTGAGAATAAAAATTTCGCAGACGCTTTTTTGTTAAGACTTTTCCATCCAGTTATTTACAAGGTCGAGAATCCCGATGATTCTACCATCGACGATATTTACCGCGAAAATGGAAGACCATATCGTGAGGGCATTTGGGCTCGTCAGTGGGAAGAAATCCGATTGATGGAGAAAGAGCACAATCTGTGGGAATATTGATTCCAATTCAATGAAATCAAAAGGGGCCTAAGCCCCTTTTTTATTATCCAGTTGGGATGCTGTGGATAGGATTTTTCTGGCTTTGGATTCACCGACAAGTTTACTGAGCTCTGAAAAGTCAGCAGATAGTACTTTTTTCATACTGCGGTAGTGCTTAAGCAGTAGTAAAAGTGTTTCTTGGCCAATTCCGGGGATCTTAATTGATCCGTCTTCCAATAGAGCCTTATTTCTTTTCTTTCGATGGAAGGTTATGCCGAAACGGTGAGCCTCATTTCGTAATTGCTGAATAAGTCTTAGTGTTGAAGAGCGTTTACCCAGTAGCAGGGGTAATGGATCTTCCGGAAAGAAAATTTCCTCCAGGTTTTTTGCAATACCAATAATCGGAATGGAGCCGTAAATTCCCAGCGCCTTCAGTGCTTCGCACGCAGCTGACAGTTGACCTTTTCCTCCATCAACGATTATGAGATCAGGCATTGGCTTACCTTCATTTAGTAGTCGGGTGTAGCGTCTTCCCACGATTTCTCGCATGGACGCAAAGTCATCCGGTCCTTCGACTGTTTTTATATTGAAATGCCGATATTCTGATTTTTTTGGCTTCCCATTTTCAAACCGAACCATTGAGGCCACTGCATTTGTACCTTGCAGGTTGGAGTTATCAAAACATTCAATAGCTCTGGGAGTTGTTTGTAGCCTTAAATCTTTTTTGGCGTTAATTAGAATAAGAACGTCTTCTTTCTGAAGCTTTTTATCTGCCTCTTTTTTCTCTCTAATGGTTTCCGCGTTTGCTAAGGATAAATCGACCAGTCTTTTTTTATCACCAATTTTAGGTAAGGTCAGTTCGACTTCTGGCCCATGCTGAAAAACAATATTGCTGTAGACTTCTTTGTTTTTGAAAGGCGCTTCCTGGGTCAGTATGGTATACGCATTAGCAAGGATTTCTTCGTTTGTTTCCTCGAGCTTTTTGACGATCTCTTTATTGCGGGAATAGATGACGGCACCTTCTTTTATTTGCATGAGGTTTACCCATGCACTGTGTTCATCGCTGCCAATGGTGATGATGTTGACATTCGTCAACGATCGGTTTACGACCGTATTTTTGCTTCTGAACTTTTCAAGTAGCTCCAACCTCCGTTTAAATACAGCCGCTTTTTCGAATTCCAGTTTGGAGGCTGCAGTTTTCATCTCTGTTTCGTAGAGTTCCCAGATTTCGGATAAATCACCCTTTATAACCTTTCTGGCCTGACGTATTTCTTCCATGTAATTTTCTTCCGATACAAGGCCTACACAGGGACCTTTGCAATTTCCAATATGAAACTCCAAACAGACCTTAAACTTCTGGTGTTCGATATTTTCCTGGGATAACTGAAGGTTGCAGGTCCTGATCGTATAGAGTCTTCTCAGCAGCTCCAGAACATTTTGCATTGAGCCAGCACTTGTGTACGGCCCGAAATATTCTCCGGCACCGGCAATAAACTTCCTCGTACTGATGACTCTGGGAAACCGTTCGTTCAAAATGCAAATGAAAGGAAAGGTTTTATCGTCTTTTAAAAGAATATTGTACTTAGGCTGATATTGTTTAATGAACGTATTTTCAAGTAACAAGGCATCATACTCTGTGGGCGTAATGGTGTATTCAATTTTTCGAATCTCACTTACCAGCTTAAGTGTTTTTCTGTTTTGTCCGACTTGTTTTGAGAAGTAAGAGGAAACTCTTTTTTTCAGATCCTTCGCTTTACCTACATAGATCAATCGATCTTCCTTATCCAGAAAACGATAGATACCTGGATTTCCGGGAAGATTGGAGATAACATCCCGAAGCTCACTCTCCATGCTGTTTAAGGGATTTCCCAGGGTTTCTCTTCTTTAATCTTTAAAGAATCAGAAAGTGTAATGTTTTTACAATCGAAGGAGATATCAACTCCAGATTTTGGTCTGTTGAATGATCCTCGGTTGATTCCTGTTGATGGATCATTGTAAGCCTTTAGCATGAATTTTTCCCAAATCGGTCTGGCGGTTTTTGAACCTTGTCCAAAATTCCAGGATGGAAAGTGTATTGCACGCTCATCACCACCGACCCAGGCACCGGCCACCAGGGATTGGGTAATTCCCACGTACCATCCGTCTGAGGCGTTGTCGGTGGTACCTGTTTTACCTCCAATTTCATTGTCTTTACGAACTTCTGCACTTAGGCCACCAGATGTACCCATTCGCTCCTCAACGCCGCCACGAAGCATATAAACCATTTTATAAGCTGTTTGTTCATTGATGGCTTGTCTGGTTTCAGGAATAAAATTCTCAATTACGTTTCCGTTTTTGTCTTCAATTCGGGTAAGGAAAAAGGGTTTGGTATAAATACCTGCATTCACGAACGTCGCGTATGCACCAACCATTTCATAAAGTGTCACGTCACTTGTTCCCAGGCACAATGAGGGAACGGGGTCAAGAGCACTTTCAATACCAACGCGATGTGCGAATTCAACTACATTGTTTATTCCGACGGTTTGTAATAACTGAGCTGTTATTGAGTTGACGGAACGTGCCATGGCCTGTCGGATGGTCATTTCCTCTCCATTTCCATGGCCACCTTCTGAATTTTCTGGTGACCAAACACGTCCAGGAACCTGGAAGCTTGGAGAAACATCTTTTCGAATTTCACAAGGTGAATGCCCGGCTTCCATGGCCATGCCGTAAACAAAAGGTTTAAATGTTGAGCCTGGCTGACGGGCGCTTTGTTTCACATGATCAAACTTAAAGTACTTGTGATTCACGCCGCCGACCCATGCTTTGATGTGTCCGGTTGCAGGGTCCATGGCTATAAAACCACTTTGAAGAAAACGCTTATAATAATTGAGTGAATCCATTGAGCTGAACATTGTATCCAACTCTCCATTGTAGGAGAAAATGGTCATTGGTTTCTTGACGTTCAGCATGATCTTTACAGAGTCTGAATCCTTACCGTACCGACGTACCAGGTATCGGTAATAATCTGTTTGCTTGATTCGGGAATCGAGAAATCCTTTTATTTCACCGTGTGTATTATCGTCAACCCAAGGTTTCCGTTTACCCCACGTGCGATCAAAATCTTTTTGGAGTTTAGTCATTTGATCGTAAAGTGCCTCTTCCGCATACTTTTGAAGACGACTATCGATTGTGGTATAAATTTTAAGACCAGAATTCCACAAATCAATATTTCTTTCTTTACAAAATTTTATGAGGTAGTTGCTTAAAACGGTCCGGAAATAAGGGGCCAATCCTTGATTTTGATTTTGTACCCGGAACTTTAGCTCAAGTGGGAGTGCGGCAATCGAATCGTACTCATCCCTGGAGGTGATTTTGTAATCTTGTTTATAAAGTTTGTAAAGAACTTCATTTCTTTTTTTTATCGCTCTATCGGGGTGATTTTTCGGATTATACCAGGATGGATTTTGAAGCATCCCTACCAGAACAGCCGACTCCATTATGTTTAGACTGTCTGGTTGCTTGTCAAAATAAGTTTCGGCCGCTACCTTAATACCGTAGCTGTTGCTACTAAATTCAGTGGTATTGAAGTACATGGCGATAATCTCATCCTTGGTAAAGTTTCGCTCCAACTCGATGGAGATTACCCACTCTTTTACTTTTTCAATCAGTCGTTTCACGTACCCTCCAAAAAAAGCAAGATGTCCATCTAAAGATCGGTCCGGATTTCGGGTATAGAGATTTTTGGCTAATTGTTGCGTGATTGTACTACCTCCACCCTGTGGGTTTAGGGTTAGAAGACCATAGATAACCCTAATGTAAGCTGGTAAATCTATCCCGGAGTGTTCACGGAAGCGATGGTCTTCTGAGATAATCAACGTATTAACTAAATCAGGAGAGAGTTCTTCGTAGGCTACCGGACTTCTGTTGAAGCGAAAGTATCGGCCGAGGGAAACGCTATCTGCTGAAAGGATTTCAGAGGAAAGATCATTTTCAGGGTTTTCTACGTCTGCTAAGGTGGGCATGGCTCCATAAAGCCCTAGCAGATCTACCTGGACTGAAAAAATGAAAAGGGGTAATCCAAGGAAAATGGTTAAAAATCCAATCCAGACGTACCGGATTCCTTTTTGAACCCATGGCTTTTTAGTCTGAAGAAACCCGATTACCCTTCTTTTAGTAGTTCCGGTCATAGAATGCGAGATACTCTCGGAGCGCCTTGGTTCGATAGAGGGTTCCAAAGTTATCCTGAGTTATGGCAAAAATATCGAATTTATAGTTGACCAGGGGTTCAGATGTTATAAGTGTTTCCAGTATTCCTTTGATATAAGCCTTAGCCTCCAACTGATCCTTAAATCCCAAAATACTGGTTGAGGTTAAACTTTCATCGAGTACCAGGTTACTGGATAGGAGTTTTGTTTCCTTAAACTTTTCGGAATTGAATTTATCCAGTTTTTCAGTAAGTAATGTACTAAGGTTGTTTTCTCGTTGATGAATAATGACAACCTGATGCGGCGCATCTGGATTTCGTATGTAACGAATTCCTTTCATCAGCTCCAACTGGGTCAAAACATTTTTGGATGACTCCAATAATTTTGCGGCATATCCCTTGAGTTCGTGGTCGGGATATTTTTTGATGAATTCTCCAAGTTCGTATTGATACAGCGTAGCCTCTTCCGTTTTGCCTGTGATGAGAATTTTTAGAAGTTCAATTTGTGGAACAAAATCGGTCTGACCCAAAGTGGCCGCGTCATTTAGTAGACGTGTTGATGCCACAAATTCACCACTGGAGAAGTTGGTAAAAGCATCCTTATAAAGTGCTTTTTGTTTATCAATGGTAGCAGTGGTTTCAGCCAGGTAATTGGGATTGAGTAATAATCGCGCAAAAGTTGTTGAGGGATATCTATCAATCAACTCTGTTTTATATTTTTCAGAATCTTTTGGCTTGATTTCTTTTACTGCCAGGTATAATTTGTAAAGCGTTTCTGCCGCAAATTTTGAGTTTGGAAATCTGCCTAACAATGTTTGATAAGTGACGATTGCATTTTCTTTTTCCTCTAGGCGGAAATAGTACAGGTCCCCAAGCTTAAGGTAGGACCGTTCAATTTTGGCAAAGGCTGAATCCTTTTGGGTCTGACTCCGGGGAAGTTGATTGAATAAATCAAGAAATGGATCGGTGCTGACTGCCTTAGCCTCAACGGCATTATCCGGAATTTTTGAAGCTTCTGACGAATTGCCGGCTATGGCTGTTTCCTCTGAAACAGTGCTCGTTTTTACCGAACGCCGCCAATTATCTTCTAACTTGAGGGTGCCCCAAATCCGCTGAAATTCAGTCTGGCCGATAGAAACAGCTGATAAATTACCGAAGTACCAATCGGAGGTGGTGGTATTTTCATCGCCATAAAATGTTCCGGACGGTCTTTGATTATCACTCTGATTAATAGATTTAATTTTCTTTGGTTTCTTTGAGGCAGCAAGCTTTTCAGCAATTAGTCGTATCGAGTCCAGCTGCTTTCTGAGTACGGCGGTATCCATCTCTGCCAGACGCAAAAGACTGTCCTGGAGTTGAATGGTGGAGGTATATTCTACAAAGTCTGCAAGAACACTTTGTAATTTTGTAATCGATTCTAGATTTTCAGTGTCTGGAGGAAGATTGGTTACAGCGCTGTCGTAATAGGCTTTTGCTAAATCAAATTTCTTCAGGGTATCATAGTAGATCTGACCTAGTCTCAGATAGCCATTTCCCTTGATTCGTTGACTGGTTCCAGCCCTGAGAGACAGTTGGTAATTTTCCATAGCTACGGAAAGAT
Source organism: Cyclobacteriaceae bacterium (assembly GCA_049423005.1). Lineage (GTDB taxonomy): Bacteria > Bacteroidota > Bacteroidia > Cytophagales > Cyclobacteriaceae > ELB16-189. The sequence goes on along the minus strand of JBMSPY010000005.1, from coordinate 17,108 downwards.
TACCTTGTCGATTTTCAAACTCAGCTATTTCGAAATAAATTTTGTCTTTGAACTCCAGGTTTTTGTCATCATTCAACATCCTTTGAAGTTGCCTTCTGATATCCTTTGAATTGTCGGCATCGCTAATGCTGGTTACCTGAGCCATGTTGAGTCGTGCGAAGAAATCCACTTCGTAATCCGGATTTGTAGAAAGACATTTTTTATAATAATTAAAAGCCTCGGAACTAAAGCCTAATTTTTGGTACACCTGACCAATGATGAAGTAGATTCTACCTTTTCGATCGTTGCGGTCAAGTAATGGATCTGCCTTGGCAAGGCTTTGCACCATCAAATCATAGTTTTCATTAACCTGAGCCAGGTGAGCCTGCTCAAGGAGAAAACGTTTTTGATTTGATTTTGATAGTTTTTCTTTGGATAAAAAGTCAATCGTTTCATTGGCTTTCACGAATTCACCTTGTTCGGTAAATGTCCGAATGAGATGAATGAGTGCTTCATGCCTGATTTCAGGGTCATTACTTTTGGTATTAACGTACTTGAACGTTTGAATGGCATTTTGGTAATCACAGGCGTATAGCCGCGCAAGTCCGACCATGATATAATTTTTATAAAGCCATCGGCTGTTGGGATGGCGCTGAATGGAGATAGAAGCCATTTTAATGACCTCCTCCGTTTCGGTGGCATACGACTTGGCCAAGGTGGTATCTAGTCTTGGATACAGTTTTAGCAATTGGTTGTGGTCATCATCAAGACTCTTGATGATGGTCCCTTCTATGGTTTGGATGCCTTCAGCCGCATAATAGTATCCGTTGTAGTGGGCTGTAAGGTTGTGGTAGATATTGCTGGTAAATGAATTTTGATTTGGTGAGCATGCCGATAGAACCATTAGGCCTAGCCATGCGGAAACCTGGGATAGTCTTATGGCTCCTTTTGTGCTCAAAATCATCTTACAAACGTATGAAACAGCCTTCCAATTTCTTAAAATGGAAGCTTTATTTTGCTACTTGGAGGGACATTTCGTGGAGGAATTAATCTTAAATTGAGTAATCATGATGAACGCCGGCAGTCTACTTTATGGTCTAGCATTTTTTGGTGCTTTATTTCTTGTGCACCATACGGTAGCACAAGCCCCGACAAACCCACTTCCTTTGAGCCGCTATGGATTGCCGGTAGTAAAGGGCTCAGAAGTTTACGTGCAGATGGTTGGTGCTGATCCTGAGAACGAATTGTTGGACATGCGGCAACTTTTACCGGATGCACAGTTTGATGTGACGTACGCAGGCACTAATAATTTCCTTAAGCGTAAAATTTATCCAACGCCAGATTTGTTTATGCGTGCACCTGCAGCACGGGCATTGGTGCGCGCCTCAGAAATAGTAAAGGAAAAAGGTTTCGGTCTTTTATTATTTGATGGATACCGGCCATACTCCGTTACCGAGCTGTTTTACGAAGAAATTGGTGATACAACCTTTGTTGCAGACCCTCGAAAGGGGTCAAAACACAACCGAGGGATGGCTATTGACTTGTCTTTGTACGACTTGAAAACCGGAAAGCAGGTTCTCATGCCAACGGCTTATGATGAGGCCTCTCCAAAGGCGTATCAGGACTATGCAGAAGGAGATCCACTAGCATTAAAAAACCGCGCGATTCTCCGTGAGGCCATGGAGCAGGTTGGTTTTTCAATCTTTAAGTATGAGTGGTGGCACTATGATTATCAGGGTTGGGAGAATTGCCCAACGTATGACATTTGGCATCTAGAGATTCAAAAAATCAATAGTCAACTTAGAAAAATAAAAAGATGATGTTCTTCTTTCAAGGCCTGTGAAAGATCAGCATGGGTAAATTGGTTAAAGAGGAGATTTTTTCAACAAATGTCTTTTTAAACATTCGTCGATTTAAAACATTTTTGCTGACGTTGAAGGATAGCAGATCCGGTTGATGAGATTCCAGATACTTTGTAATGCCATTGATGACGCTGCTATCAAGCACCATTTGACTGTAAATTTTTGAATAAGCCACCTGAAGTTTGACCATCTTACAAAAGTCCACGAAGGCCGTATTTTTGGATTTTTCTTTTTTTGAGGTGATGTGAACCAGGTATAAAGAAGCATTAAGTGCTCCTGATAGTTTGCTTAACTTTTCTATGGCTACAAAATCGTAACTGTCACCTCCGGTAATAAAGACTATTTTTTCAGGACTTTTTAGGTTCACACCAAAAGGTACGACAAGAACCGGATGGTCTGTTTTTTCAATCACTTCCGCTGTACGGCTACCATTCATCCATCTTTTTAACCCGCCGTTTTGGTGGGTGCCCATTACGATTATAGAATTTTCATCCCGAGATGCTTCCAGTACAATTTCGTCAGCTGGCTTGCCTACTCGCGTAACGCCGGAGCAATGAGTCAATGAATTACTGAATAACTCGCTGTAGTATTCACCCATTTGAATTCCTGATGATCTTTGAGCGTCGAAGGCCATCTCTGCTTCTAAATTATAGGATGGATTATTTCTTGAGACCATTGGTTTGTGGACGTGGATTAACGTCAGCTCTGCTCCAAATTTTTTGGCGAGGTCGGCACCGTACAGTGCGGCTTTCTTAGAAATTTCAGAAAAATCAGCCGGGATTAGTAATCGCATTGGTTTTTAATTTGGAACAAACTAGGTCTTCCGGCCACCTTAAATCAATGAGAATATTCACTACAATATGGTAGTTGTCGGTGTTTGGATTTGATGGGAGTCATTACTTTAATTTTTTCCTTACTGCAACTTCATGCTACAATACTGGAACTTCAAATGCGATGAAAGAGAGTAATGGAAAAGCAGTTGCTGCTGAGGTAGTCAAGCTACTGGAGCAATCAAGAAATGAATTGGAAAATTATCGGAAAGCCTTGGCGCAAGATCAACGTCGATTGGCAGATCATTTAGAAGAGTTGCGGTCTGAATTGATAGACTCGCTCACGGATATGAGGACAGCTTTTTCAGATGCTCGGTCCTTGACTTCCGAAACATCACAACGATTAATGGTTAAGGTCGATGAACTACAGGAAAAACTAGCACACGTGCCTGGCACCGATCCGGATTTATTGAAAAATTGGTTAAGTGGGATTCGTAAGATATTAACTGCGATCATCCGTGATCTTGGTGGCGAAGGTATGTTCACCGGAAAACTCGTGCGGTTAACAGACCGAATTCACAGACTTAAAATAAAGGCCGACATTCTTCGACTAAAATTACGATTGGGAGCAATGGATATCCGGGATGTAGTTTTGGATACGCGTCGATCTTTTCGGGAAAAAATGGCCACGCTTCGTATATATGCTTCGCGTAAGGAAGAGTTATTGGGTAAACGAATTCAACATTTCCGTAAGGAAGTTTCGGAAGCCTACGATCATTTGAGTAAAGCACTAGCCTCAAAATAAATTTATACCTATATGATGGACATCATCATTCGCTCTCCTGGTGTTCGGTTAAATGACCGTACGCATATTGCCATTCAGGGGCAATTGGAAAAGCTGGAACATTTGCTTCCAGGTTTGATTATGTGTGAGGTTTTGGCCCATAAGGAGAAGAATGGCGAGGATACACCATGTATTTTACAAGCACGAGTTGTGCTGCCTGGAAAAGATTTATTTGCCAAAGAGTACGGGCGGAATTTTATTCATGCCGCCCGTCTGCTTTCCGCGGATTTAGAAAATCAACTGCGTAAAATTAAGGAGCAACGTGTTGTCCATGGAAAATCTCCTGCGCCTTTAGCAACGGAGGAGGAGTAAATTTTTAATGCGCATCAACCTCAAAGATAAGAACCGGCGCATCTGATGTGGATGTAAATTTTTTAAGGAATCGTCTGCCTGAGTTCTTACTGGTTATTTTCTGATGATTAATGGCGAGGGCATGAATCCATTTATCATTTTTTGTATGCACCCCCATCTCAGGAAATACATCTACAAACTCAATCAGATCTTCTGTTCCTTCCGTTTTCAATTCGCCTTCGATGGACTTAACCAGTCGACGGTCTGTCCAATCATCTCCGGAAGGCATCACCCAAATTCCGAAGCGGAGGTTCAGCAATTGGGCCCACCACAATGGAATAAGAATGTCAAGACCCGGATTCACGTTTTCCTGATGCAGATACACTATTCCTTCAGGTATTGGATTGCCTCCTGATTCCGGTATTATAATGACTGGGCAATCGGATGCTTTAGCTACATTGAATGCGGTTGATCCAAAGAGAAACTGAAACGTATCATCAACGCCGTTTGTACCCATTATGATCAGGTCGAATGTATCGGAGAGGCCGCTGATCGTTTTTTCAACCGTATCTGTTGTGCGGGGACTCAAGACATCTATTTTAATTCTAAACCTATCCGAAATACCGTCGGCGATAAGATGTAATTTTTCCGATGTGGATTCTGCCGACTCTTCAACTACCGGTTCAAGAAAAACTGCTTCTGGCCATATGGAGGGTTGGACGTGACAAAGGGTAATGGCTCCATTTATTTTTCGGCAAACCTCGGCTGCATATTCAATTCCGCGAAGAGCAGACAAAGAAAAATCACAAGGACATAGGATTTTTTTCATGGTAGCCCTTAAACTTATTTACTGTCCGGTTGATGTTCGCCTATCAGGCGTCTTGCTTTTTCTGTACGTAGCGTATGAGCGACGTGATCAAATACCTCGCTCTTCACTTGCTTTACTTCATTTTGAAAAGATTTTACTTCTTCCAGAATATGTGTAAAGCTTTCTTTTACTTTATGTTCATCTTGGGTGAAGGGGTTTTCAATAAGGAGTCCCAGACGGTTCATCAGACTATCGCATTTAGAAATCAATTCAGAGCATTTTTCATCTGTTGACTTAATTTTTGAATTCAGCATTTGAAGGCCAGAAAGACTTTCCTGTTCGATGAGCCAGAGCATGTAGCGGTCCAAGAGGCTATGCAGGAAACCCATTTCCCGTGAATAAAATTTCATTTCTGATTTGATGTACTCTGCTTCCCGAAACATTTTTTCCCATTCGGTCAACTCATAGGTTTCCACTTTTTTTGACTCTGATTTTCCCATTTTCTTTTGTTAGATAGTCAAATTTGGCTACTCTGCTGCTGAAATAAACTGATGCAATAGCCAGCAGGAACTGATCATGGTCATTTCTGATTCATTCCTTTTTATCTTTTCCTGTTTTCTTAAAATACCTTCTCAGTAAAAAGCTTTCGCGGAGTGCATCCATATCTTCATCTAATTTTTCTGATACAGACCGGATGTTATGCATAGACTCTGAAACTTCATTTCGGAATGAGGTGTCTATAAGTAGCAGGTCGATCGTTCCTTTACCTTGTTTAAATCTCTCAGACATTTGGTGAATTCCTTCTGCTGCGAGCTGAAGTCTTCTTCCGGCTGATCGCACATCAGAAAGTGTTTCCGTTAAATCAATGGAAAGGGTTGTATCTGATACCAGTGTGCCAATAATTCCTTTACCTGTTCGGGCTTGAATCAATAACTCATTTACCTCTAAGGCAGCTTGGTCCGTTTTGACTGTTGCTGACTTCAGATTATGGATGGCTGATTTTAAGTCTTCGGCTACGACAGAATCCTGTAGGATGCTCCAGAGACTTTCGCTTCGGTTGAGTTTGTTTGTTATCATGCGCATATCTGTTGTGATTCGTGCAAGATTTAGATTTGTTGTATTTAACGTCCGTAGCATTTCATCACTTTCAATTGGTCTTAACGATTTTAATGTATCCCCCGAACTGACGAATGGTGCTGGTCCTTGTGTAGAATTGATGTTCACTAATTTGCTGCCCATAAGACCATCTGTGCCAACTGAGGCTATTGAATTTTGCCTGATGAACTTTCTCATTTTTTTATTTATGATCATGAATACGTGCACGGTAGAGTCGCTGGTTACCACAATGCGTTTTACTGTGCCCACATCAATTCCAGACAGTCGAACGTTATTTCCGGGCATAAGACCGTTCACATTATTGAATGTGGCGCTTATTTCGAAGTTGGAGCTGAACAAATTTCTACTGCTACCAATCATGTATAGCAGGAGAACGGTGAAGGCTATCCCGGCAATCACGAATCCTCCGAGTCGAATATTCTTTATAGTCTGATCAGCCATGGGCACTAGTTGAAGAATTCCATAATTCTGGGGTCTGTTGATGCTTTGAACTCGTTGTAGGTACCCGTGGCATAGGCTATGCCGTCGAGTAATAAAATGATCCTATTGGAGGTCATTTTTACGCAATTCATGTCGTGTGAAATAATAATGGATGAGGTGTTGTAATGCTTTTGGACCTCAATCATCAGGTTACTTATTCCGCGACCGGTTATGGGATCCAGGCCGGTGGTAGGCTCGTCATATAGAATGATATCTGGCTTTAGAATAAGTGTTCTCGCTAACGCAATACGCTTACGCATTCCGCCGGAAAGCTCAGAAGGAGTCATATCGAGCGTGTGCTCCAAACCAACTGCTTTCAGTGCTTCTCTCACCAGCTCTTCAACCTCCTGTTGACTTTTCCGAAACCAATGGCGCCTAAGCGGAAATTCGAGATTTTCCCTTACTGTCATGGAGTCGTAGAGCGCATTACTCTGAAAAAGAAATCCAATATGAACCCGTAACTCATCCAGTGCATTAGAGGATAATTTTGAAACGCTCTTGCCCAACACTATTATTTCGCCTGAATCTGGTGTATTGAGTCCGATGATACACTTAATTAAAACAGATTTTCCTGAACCTGATTTTCCGAGAATGACAAGACTTTCACCTCGCGACAGGTCCATGTCAAATCCTTTAAGCACATTATTTTTGCCAAAAGATATTTTTAGCGATCTGATGGACAGGACCGTTTCCGGGAGTTTCTTTTCTGCATTCATGTGAGGCGCAGAAGATCTGTTATCTGTACTGCGATGAGGTCAATGATGAATACGAGTAGCGAAGAAATTACGACGGCTGAGTTCGCAGCCTGTCCTACGCCTTCTGTTCCGCGCATAGTAGTATATCCTTTATACGAACCAATGAGACCGATTGCCAGGCCAAAGAAAATGGACTTTATGAGTGTTGGTATGACATCACCAAAGGCTAGAGCATCAAAAACCTCTTTCCAATACAGTTGCCAGCTTACGACTCCTTTGATGTTTACACCCAGGTAACCTCCGTATAGAGAGATGGCCATGCCTATGGAGGAGAGTACTGGCAGCATTAGCGTGGTTGCAAAAACTCTGGTAACGACCAGGTATTTGAAAGGATTTGTTCCCGAAACCTCCATGGCATCAATTTGCTCGGTTACCCGCATGGAGCCAAGTTCTGCTCCAATGCCGGATCCTATTTTTCCTGCACAGATTAAGGCTGTTATTACAGGTGCGATTTCTCTTACCAATGAAACCGATACCATGGCCGGAAGCATCGATTCGGCGCCAAACTCCACTAGCGTAGGTCTTGATTGAATGGTTAGGACCAATCCCATAATAAACGCTGTGATGCCAACAAGCGATAAGGATTGATACCCAATGGAGTAGCATTGCTTCAGGAGTTCTTTTGTCTCGTATCGTGGTTTAAACCATTGGACAAAAAACTTTCCTGTAAAACGCGCTATCGAACCGGTTTCGAAGAGAAAATTTTTAAAAGGATTTTTGGCAGTGGCCATGGAATCTTTACTGCTGAAGATTCCAAGTTCTTCTAATCAAGCAGTTACTTTCAGAAGTAACGTCAGGCGGAAACCGAATCATTTTGAGTTACGGGCATGAAAAAAATCATGATCCGTAAATCGACAGGGGTATTCCTCAGAAGGTAATAAGAAACGTTGTGCCTTTGCCTACTACTGATTCAACTTTGATTTTCCCGCCATGCTCCTCAATAATTTTATAACTGATGGATAGACCTAGTCCTGTGCCTTTACCAGGATCCTTGGTGGTGAAGAAAAGATCACCTAATCGTTTTAGATTTTCTGCACTTATACCAATACCTGTATCGGATATGGAAACTTCAACCGACGCGCCTACTTTTCGGGTCATGATGGTAATTGTGCCTTCTCCTTGTATGGCTTGCTCGGCATTCGAAAGAATATTTATAAAGACCTGATGGATTTTACCTTCATTACCTTGTATGACTACAGGATCTTGTGAATACTGACGCACAATGTTTACATGGTATTTTAGATTATTGGACAGCACCGTCAGGCAGTTATCCAGGATTTTATTCAGATCACATACTTCATTGATTTTTTCAGATTGTCTACTGTATTGTCCAAGGCCTTTCAATATGACAGAAGCTCTGTTAACTCCTTCGTGAATGATATCTAGTGACTTTTTAAAATTTATATCATCAAGCTTTCCATCTTTGGAAGCCTGAATTTCAAGGGTTGTTATACCTCCTTTTATAAAATTCAACGGATTATTAAGCTCATGAGCTACTCCCGCGGCCAAGACTCCCAATGAGGCCATTTTTTCTGATTTGAGCAATTGATCCTGAGCCTGCCTAAGTTTATTCAGAGTTTCCTTGAGTTCAGTATTATTAGCCTGTAGATCGGTATATATCTTTTTTAGAGAATTGTTGGCTTCAAGTAGCTCTTTAGCTTTTTCTTCATTGGCTTGGTTAAGAACTTTTAAACGGGCACCAGTTTGTCGGTAGAAAAGAGCTAACCCGATTAAGAATATGAATCCAAGTCCAAGCACATAGAGCAATAGTTTTTGCATTCTATTGTTCGCTTCTGCTAACTCTTTGTCTTTATTCAAAAGCTCGATTTCCTTGGCTTTTTTATCAACCTCAAAGAGTGTTTCGTAGGCTGCGAGTGTTTGAGTCGTTTGTTTGTTATACAAACTATCGCCTATCGTGATATATTTTTCCAAAAAATTAATGGCTTCTGTGGTCTTCCCTGTGTTTTGAAGAAAAGTGGCCATATCCAGATAACTTTTTCTTAAAATTTCATAGGCTGAATTGGGCACAGCCAAATTGATCGTCTTTGTTAAGTAATATTCTACCGAATCCTGTCTTTTTTGTCCTTGATGTGCCCGTGATAACTGGTAATAGTAAAGGCTTTTGCCATAGTTATCGTTTATCGATTCATCAATTGTCAGGCCTCTATGCAGGTATTCGAGAGCCTTGGAATACTCTTTTCTATTGACGAAGAGTTCGCCCATATTAAAAAGGCTGGATGAGATCGCTACTGGGCGATTTGATTTTAGACGAATGTCGAGGGCTTTGTTATGATAAAATAAAGAGGAGTCCAGTTTATTACGACCCATATAAATCAGGCCTCGTAAATTATTGCAGGCCGCTATCCAAATGCTAAGGTTAGCTTTTTTGTAATGAAGTTCGGAATCATTTACTTTTTGTTTTGCATTTGTGAAATCTCCATTTCGGTAATCAATCCATGCAAGTTCAAAAGTAGTTTCCGATCGCACGAAATTAAATCCACTGCGGTCGCATGTCGCGAGACAAGCATTCAGGTACTCAATGGCAATTTTTCTATATCCTTGCTCAGAATAGGCTTCCGCCAGATTAAGGAGCAACATGGCCAGGTCGTATTGATAGCCAATTTCTTTTTCAGCATCTAAAAGTCCTTTCCAAATGGCAATAGCTCCAGAGAAATCACCCTGCAGAAATAAAATTTCCCCACGACTGAACTGTACTCTTAAATACGAAGATGAGTTTGGTTCCGATAGTGCCTCGGCCTTATTGAGAAACTCCTCTGCCGATGAATAATTAAAATTTTGAAGTAAAACACGGCCCTTTAATAAAAAGGCTTCTCGTTTCATACTAGAACCCGGATAATGAGACAGCATACTCAAGGCCGCATCAATTTCCCGAGTTGCTCGCTCTAGTTCATTCAGAATTAAATACAGCCGAGTTAATTCCAGTTTGGATATGATTTGGAATTCTTCATCATTTTCCCTTGCCATGATTGCTCGCGCATCTTCGTAGGATTTTAGTGCCTCATCAAAAAAACCTTCATCACGCAATTGATTGGCCTGGAGATTGACGATATAACCTTGGAGTCTTACATTCTTCAGCGTTTTATTCAACTCAAGAATTTCAATGAAGAGTTTTTCAGCCTTAGTATTTTCTCCCGCAATCTGACTACAAATGGCTTCGCTGAGCATCGACCACGCCAGTTGAGTGTTATTGCCTGATGCTTTGGCTTGTTCAACTGATTCAATGGCTCGTTGCTTAGCCATTTTTATATCTATAGAAGTTAAGCTGAGACTTATTTGGTTCAGTAACGCCGCCTTTTCAAGTGATGTAGGGGCTTTATCAACCAGCTTTAACAGGCTATCGGCCACCTGGACCTGCGCAAAGAGTGCGCCCGATTGTGACAATGATCCTATAAGAAAAAGCTGAATGAAAAGAAGGCGAGTCCTCATAGGCAGTCAAAGTTACAACTTTAACTGCCTGGAAAGGTATGTAATTAATGCTTTGATTTAAGGGACAGCGCCTTCAAAAGCTCCCATTGGTGTTGAATGGTTTCTTTTAAAAACTCATTTTCTTTTCTTAGTTGATCTACCAGTTTAGCGTGTACCTCTGTGTTTTTATATGGAGCTGGTGGAGCGGGTTCGCTGACGAAAGAGGCTGAAGACGAATCATTAAGGTCCTCAATTGTTACACCCAAAATTTTTGCAATCTCTTCAAGGGTATACTTATTGATATTCCCTGTACGCTCAAGAAAAGATACCAGAGATCTTGTTTTACCTAGTTCCTCCGCAAGGCCCTCCTGAGTAAGACCCCGGTAAGCCCGCAATCGTTTAATTTTTTTGCCCAGATGTTCTTTCTGACTTTTCACGCATAAAAGAGAAGGAAAAATCTATTGTCAAAATGATAGTTTATTCGCAAATTGTAAGTTGTTAATCATCCTGGAAAATGACTTCTGTCAGGGTGCTGGTTTGGTCACGTGGAAGGATGCAATCTTTAGATAGGTGCAATCCATTATTAACTCTTATAAGAATGCATGCTGGATAAATATCCGGCCTTCCGCTTCCACACTCAAGTCTGGAAGAGCATCGGTAAAGGCTTAATAGCCTCCTTCAGCTTTTCGGATTCCCCATTCGATTCCTGCTATCAGTACAATTAAAATGAAAATCCAAATCAGATCGATTGCCGGGTAAAAGGATTCATTGGATCTCACTCGAGATGGGGCCGGATGATCGGTCAGCCATCGATTTAACTTCGTCCAATCGTTAGCGGTAAAAAATTGGCCTCCCGAATTTTTGGCCAATTGACGTAATAAGCTAAAATCTGCCGATAATTCCTGCGACTCAGGATCGCCAGGTAAAACGGAGAAAACACCCGCATCGGATTCTGTTTTACCGTTACGCTGCAATGTTGCACGGTAGCGATAAATTCCGCCAGGAAGTGAAAGCGAAAGACTTGATCGCGATGGATTTGGTGTGAATGAGAAATCTTTTTTTTCACCGTTTTCACTAAAAATTTCTACCTGAACGGGGAGTCCGTACTCAAATTGAAATACTTCATTGAATATCTGAACATCGAGAACAACCGGTTGATTTTCATTAAATGATCGAAGCGTTGGATAACATCTGAATTTCCGTTTATCCTCTGGTGTTCCCAGGTACTGAATCATTTTGGAAAACAGCTCGTCAAATACAATGGTTTTTTCAGTTAACTGGAACTCTTTCATTCTCCATCGCCATATTCCTTCTGCCATTAAAACTGCTACTCGATTTTCATCTTTCTCCATAGCAAAGAAGAGTGGCCGATCGGTGAAAACATTTCCAATGCGTTGAATAAGTAACGGCTTGATTTCTCCAGAAAATGTAAATTTTCCAAAAGGCGTAATGAGAGGGGGAGTCCGACCAAGAATTTCTGCTGTTTGTTCCGGAATTTGAAACAGATCAAAGCGCTGGACGGGTGCTCCACTTACTTCATCCCACTGACCGAAGGATTCAAAGTTTACCGGCACTCCAGATTTAGGCAATTGCCGTAAGGACGTTTGTTGTCCAATTATGAAGAAAGAAGGAATTTCCTCTTTTGCTGCTTTATCAATCAGTGCTTGCGCCGAACTTCGGTTGTCAGGCAGCTGATTGAATACCACCACATCTGTTTTTCCAATTTCTGTAAGTACATCAGGAATTTCCTGAACTCCAGGTATGTGGATTTTTATTGAATAATTCTCATTCTTTTCGATTGTGGATACGATGGCTTTTACATCCGGGTGGGGTGAAGAAGAAACAATCAGGATTTGTTTTTTGCTGTCCACAACTTCTATAACTGCTGACATGCGGTTATTGGCAGTGTTGGCTTCGCCTTTAATAAGCTCAGCTACTACATCGTATCTTATCAGTCCTGGTTTATTGGCCTCAAGTTGAAAATCAATGGTGTGGAAATTTCGCTCTCCAACTACTACTGATTTTGATTCCAGCAACTTACCGGATGCATAGACACTAATTTTTGTGGCATAGGAGTTATTTTCAATACCGGTGCTTAATACTTCTGTACGAAGTGGAAATCGATTTCCCTGAAAAACGACTTTGTTATAACTCAGCTGTTTCAGTCGAATATCTCTCTGCTTTAGTGTATCTCCAATCGCAAGAGTATGAATTGGGACGGCGGAAAGTGAATACAGCGGAGAAACACCGTTATTGAAAATTCCATCGGAAATGAGAACAACGGCTGAGAGGTTTTCTCCATCAAGGTCCGTCTCTGTTTTTCGTAAAGCACCACTCAGGTCTGACGTACCAGCTGTGAATTCAGCAGGATCCAGTTTCCCATCTAGTCCGCGGATTTGTACCTCATAGCCCTCTTCCTGAAGATCTGACTTTGATTTTTTAATGTTTTCGAGAAGCTGTTTCGCATTGACTGTATCGCGAAGCGCAACAGACCGGGAATCATCTAAGAGCAGTACTAAGACGGGCTTATCGGTCTGATTCAAAACAAGTTTCAGGACGGGTCCAAGAAGTAGAACGAGCAAAATGAAAATACTGATGAATCGTAATCCAGTGAGGAGCCGATTGATGTTTTTACTCCAAGTATTGTTGCTCCTGTACAGATACCATGAAAAAAATCCAGCCAGCAGCAGGCATGGAATGACTAGGAGGGGAGATTGTTCAAAAAAGAAACGCTGCATGTTGTGATCTTACCGAATTCAGTAACCGTATTTGTCGCGCCACAATTTTCTTAAAAAAATCCTGAATTCCTCTTCACGTGGATTATTGCCAGGGGTGTAGAATTTTGCTCCTTTAAGTTCATCTGGCATGAATTCCATTTCAGCAAAATTGCTTTCAAACTGATGTGCATAGCGATAACCTTCTCCATAGCCAAGGTCTTTCATTAGACCGGTTGGCGCATTACGGATGGAAAGGGGAACCGACAGGTCTCCCATTTCCCGAACTTTCCTCAAGGCTGAATCAATGGCTACATAGCTTGCATTACTTTTTGGTGAACAGGCCAAATAAACAGCGCATTGACTTAAAATGATGCGTGCTTCCGGATATCCAATGACATCAACGGCCTGAAAGGTTGTTGTGGCCATTACCAGTGCTGTAGGGTTTGCATTTCCAATATCTTCCGAGGCGAGTATAACCATTCGCCGTGCAATAAATCGGACGTCTTCCCCACCTTCAATCATTCGCGCCAGATAATAAACAGCTGCATTTGGATCACTTCCGCGAATGGATTTGATAAAGGCTGAAACAATATCGTAATGTTGCTCTCCGCTTTTGTCGTACTGAGCTACTCTTTTTTGAGCGACTTCCATAACCAGGCTATCCGTAATTTCCACATTGCCTGGTACTGCATCGGTTAACAATTCGATCAGGTTTAATAATTTGCGTGCATCACCGCCGGAAATGTTCAGCAGCGCCTGATTTTCTTTAATGGTAATGGTTCGTTTTGAAAGCTCGGTATCTCGAAAGAGTGCACTGTTGACCAAGCGCATCAATTCATCTTCACCAAGTGATTTTAGGGTGTATACCTGACAGCGTGATAACAATGCCTTGTTGACCTCAAAGGACGGATTCTCAGTTGTTGCACCGATTAGTGTAATGGTCCCTTTTTCAACAGCCCCCAACAAAGCGTCTTGTTGGGATTTATTAAATCGGTGAATCTCATCTATGAACAGTATGGCACGACCAGAATGTTTTGCACGATCAATAACTTCCCGGATATCCTTAACACCTGCATTAATTGCACTTATAGTATGAAAAGGACGACGCACTTCATTGGCAATGATATTGGCTATCGTTGTTTTGCCAACTCCCGGCGGCCCCCAAAGAATCATAGAAGGAATTAGTCCTGCTTGTAGGGTACGCCGAATAATTCCTTGCTCTCCCGTAAGGTGCTCCTGGCCAATCAGGTCTTCGAGTCTGGTCGGGCGCATGCGCTCAGCCAGCGGGATATGGGATTCGAGGTGAAGCACGTAGTTATGAGGTGTTCAAAGTTCAGCATTCTGACTGAACAAACCTTTTAAAGTTTTAATTTCCTAATTCCGCGAACAGCTATTTCAAGATGAGCATCAGTAAAGTCCAAATGGGTAACCATTCGGATTTGTTTTGGACCAAAAGCGACGGCACGAATATTTTCTTGACCTAGTTTATCCAGGATCACTTGTGTGGATAGTCCTTCAGGGATTTCGAAGATGATGATATTGGTATCGACTGGCATCATACTCGCGACCCAGTTGACTTGTCTGAGCTCTTCGGCCAGTACGCGTGCGCGGTGATGATCTTCTTTTAATCTTCCTCGGTTGTTTTTCAATGCGTAGATACCAGCTGCTGCCAGAAAACCAGCTTGTCGCATACCGCCCCCAAAGGATTTTCTTCTACGACGGGCTTGTGCTTCCATTTGTTTAGAGCAAAGAATAATGGATCCAACCGGTGCACCTAAACCTTTGGAAAGACAAATGGAGATGGTGTCGAATAATGGTCCAATACTGGATGGGTTATCTTGTGTTTCTGCCAGTGCATTAAAAAGTCTTGCTCCATCAAGGTGCAAATGCAAGTTGTGTGAATCTGTTGTTTCGGAAATTGCCTGCAATTGTTGCAGCGTATAATAGGATCCAGCCTCTCGCACAATTGTATTTTCCAAGGCCACTAAAGATGTGATAGGCTGGTGGGGATCCGCTGAGTTATTTATGTTGTTGAGAACATCTCTTGATGAAAGCCTGCCACGCTCGCCCTCTAATAGCCGAACGCTTAAGTGACTATTTCCGGCCAGTCCTCCGCCTTCATATTTGTAAATGTGGGCGCCTTTATACAAAATAATTTCTTCAAAAGGCTTAGTCAGGATATTGATGCCAATTTGATTCGTCATCGTACCTGAGGGACAAAAAACAGCAGCCTCCATTCCAAGCATGGAGGCGGCAAGTTCTTCCAATTGATTCACGGTTCGGTCATCCCCGAAAACATCATCGCCTACTGGCGCACTCATCATCGCTTCCAGCATGGCTGGTGAGGGCTTGGTAACCGTATCACTTCTTAAGTCGGCAGTCATAGGCTCAGTTAAAGGATTTCTAATTTACACCATAATTTCAAGCTGTAGGAAAAGCGCTAGGTGATATCCGCAGCAACTTTTTATCTTTAACCATGATGCGAAGCTTATTGATTATCGGTTTAGGAGGAGGGGTTGGTAGTGTCTTGCGTTGGCTGGTGGCTCAGTGGGCAGGCAAGTACTTGAGTATTCAATTTCCGTGGGGAACCTTTATAGTTAATTTTTTTGGATGTCTTTTAATAGGTGCCATTGTACAGATTACCGATAGGGCAGATGTATCGGATCAATGGCGGCTGTTGTTGGCTACCGGATTTTGTGGAGGCTTTACTACTTTCTCGGCTTTTGCTTTAGAAAATTTTAAGTTGATTGAATCCGGGAATTACCAGGGGTTCGTGCTTTATACCTTCGGTAGCATAGCAGCCGGTCTGGTTGGGGTATTAGCCGGCTTTAAAATTTTAGGATGAAAATAAAAAAGCGGCCTAAAGCCGCTTTTCTTGGTAGCGGGGGTAAGACTCGAACTTACGACCTTTGGGTTATGAGCCCAACGAGCTACCAACTGCTCCACCCCGCGATTTGATGTAAAGAATCCGCTTTTTGAACGAATCCGATGCAAAACTAATTCTGTTTGCAGAATTAACCTAAAATGACTGATAATAAACTTTTACACGCTCTTTTTCAGAGTCACACTTAGGATCCTGTCTTTTTAACCATCCGGCAAACGACGTGGCCGTCGCGCTCAAAATATTCAATGCTGGTCATGATTGATCTCACCAATCGTATGCCCAGTCCACCCTTTCTCTTTTCTGAAATCAAATTTCCCAATTCAGGTGCTTCAAAAGTATTGATATCAAAAAGTGCTGAACTGTCTACAATTTCAAAGACGACTTGATTCTTTTCGGAAACATCTACCGACAATTCAAGATGATGATCTGGATTGCATTGATGGGCGTGAATCATCACGTTAGAGCACATTTCATCAAGGGCCAGAACAATTTCATCCAGGCAATCAGAATTACAGGCTGCACCATGAAGACTTTCACGGACGAATTCCCGGATCTTTTTGAGATTTTCGAGACTACACCCGATTTGAAAATTACGCTTCATGAATCATTTTGTTTGCGTCCTCTTTAGAGGAGGCGATTTCCAGAAGATCGGCTAAGCCGAGAAGATTAAACGTATGCGCCACCCTGCTGTTGAGGCCACAGATTATCATTCTGATTTTTTTCTCTTTCAGTTCTTCGAGGTAGGACATAAACACACCTAAACCTGCCGAAGAAATATAGCTGAGTTGCGTCATATCCACGAGGATCTTTTTAGCACCGTCCTGAACGCAGCTTAAAATGGCCTGGTCCAAATCAATGGAAGAGCTCGCATCAATTTCTCCGTTGACGGAAAGCACTTCAGCTCCGTTTTCATGTTGTCTCTTGATTTCTGCCATCGGTTTATTTATTAAAAGTTATTCGTTTGTGTTATTTAAATTTTACTACCAACATGGTATGGTCGTCGTTTAACTGATCTGATCCTGAGAATGCATACAAAGCTTGAATCACTTCTTTTTGAATTTCATCTGAGGATTTGTTTTGATGTGCTACCAGAACATCACTGAGTCGGTCGTATCCAAATTCATCACCTTTACTGTTGCGGGCTTCAATTATTCCGTCGGTATATAAAATCATAAT
>JBMSPY010000004.1:0-24943 GCA_049423005.1 Cyclobacteriaceae bacterium | reverse complement strand
GTGAAAGACGTGGAGTTTCTTGCGGAGCTTATGAAAGCTGGCGTAAAGGTGAGGACAGCCATGAAAGCTTTCACCTACGCCGGAAAGAAGTTTGAACCTGGAACTCTTGTCGTTACCAAAAGAAATAATGAGGGTCTTCCCAATTTTGATCAGTTGATCCGCAACTCAGCGAAAAAGTTTGGAAGACAACTGACTGCCATGGAGACGGGCTTCATGGAGGCGGGTCCTGATGTTGGCTCCTCTGATTATGTTTTTATTAAGGCGCCACGAGTAGCCTTACTTGGCGGCGATCAGACAAGCTCCCAAAATCACGGTCAGATCTGGCATTTCTTTGAACAGATCATTCACTATCCGGTTACCGTTCTTGGAACCGATTATTTTAAATCGGTTGACTTATGGCAATACGATGTGCTCATCGTTCCGGAGGGAAGCTACCGCCTCTTTGATGAGGAGTTGCTGACAACGACCAATCGCTGGATTGGAGATGGTGGACGCCTGGTAGTCTCCGGTTCAGCCAACAGTGCGTTTGCGGACCGCAAAGGTTTTGGGCTCAAGAATCCTTCAAAGGAAACAGATGGCAAATCGGATAAAGAAAAATTACTGCCCTACGAGGATCGTGAACGGACAAGACTTTCGAGTTCAATTTTTGGCGCGATCTATAAAGTCACCATGGACAAGAGTCATCCACTTGCATTTGGATTAGGCGAAACATATTATTCGTTAAAAACATCCGGGTTACATTTTCCCTATCTGGAAACGGGGATTAACGTCGGAACCTTACGTGGGAAGACCACCCCAATCATGGGTTTTGCAGGCAAAAAAATCAACAGTGAATTGGATAACAGCCTTGTTTTCGGAGTGGAAGAGAAGGGTCCTGGCCGGATCGTTTACCTGGTTGACAATACCTTATTCAGGTCATTCTGGGAGACTGGAAAACTGGTTTTTGCGAACGCCGTTTTCATGAGCGGAGCTGGTTTCTAGACTTTTTCGAGAATCTCAAACGCCTATACGGTTCTCGAAAAAGCCTTAAAAAAAGCATTCCGTTGAGTTCCCGAATTTGACTATTTTCGGGCCTAAATTGAGCTTATGGAAGTTTTTGGAGTTGTTATCATTCTTTTCGTTCTCGCCATCCTTTCTATCTGGCTGGTTCCAAATAAGAAGGTAAGTAATAACGAGCACGACCTTAAATTCTGATTCTCCACCGCAGGTGAACATTTGCGTTTTCTGCGGTTCCAGTGAAGGGAACCTTCCCATATTCAAGGAAGCAGCCCTGAATCTGGGTGCCCTTATCGGCAAGAAAGGTCATCAACTGATTTACGGTGGTGCTGACATTGGTCTGATGGGCGCCTTAGCCGATTCCGTCCTCGAAAACGGAGGTAAAGTCACCGGCATTATTCCTTCCTTCTTATTTGAGAAAGAAATTGCCCATCGCGGCATTTCAGAATTAATCACCGTTAATTCGATGCATGAACGAAAGATGCGTATGGCCTCTTTAGCAGATGCGTTTATTGCGCTACCCGGTGGTTGGGGAACATTGGAAGAGCTTGCCGAGA
Source organism: Cyclobacteriaceae bacterium (assembly GCA_049423005.1). Classification (GTDB taxonomy): domain Bacteria; phylum Bacteroidota; class Bacteroidia; order Cytophagales; family Cyclobacteriaceae; genus ELB16-189. The sequence goes on along the minus strand of JBMSPY010000004.1, from coordinate 23,390 downwards.
TACTTACCTGGAAACAACTGCACCTGATTAATAAGCCGGTTGCAGTACTCAATACGAATGAATTTTTTAGTCCGCTAATAGCAATGATGGAATCGATGGTTCAACATGGATTCCTTGGTCGCGAACATTTCAAGAAACTAATCATTAGCTCTACACCCGAAGAGCTTTCCCTCGCGCTCGGATTTTAGACTCGTTACCGTATTGTCATTAGATTAGCACCGATGAAATGGCTTCTGGTCTGGAGTCTTGCCTTGCTGAATTGCTTCCCGTTAATATGCCAGGATCAGGTCCTTGGTTATGTTTTACCTGAAGGGAAGAAGAAGGTCACTATTCCCTTTCAGTTCTCAAACAACCTGATCATTATTCCAGTCTTATTTAATGGACAAATTCCACTCAAATTCATTTTGGATACTGGTGTCCGCACGACCTTACTTACAGATAAAACAATTGCAGATATCCTGGCTCTTCCGTTCACCAGAAGGTATACCGTTTCAGGACCCGGTGGAGAAAAGCTGATCAGTGCCTTAATTACCAATAACATTACGCTTCAGATTCCACCTGCTGTTTCCGGAAAAGGACATTCTGTTTTGGTTTTGGAAGAAGATTACCTTCAATTAAAAAGTCAAATTGGGTTTGAGGTTCATGGAATCCTAGGTTACGAACTTTTTAGCCGGTTCATCATTAAAGTAAACTATGAAAAAAGTGAGCTGACCTTCATTGCTCCGGAAACCTTTAGGAAATCCAGAAGTTACAAAGCCATTCCAATGAAGGTGGAGGACACCAAACCTTATGTAGAGGCAAACTGTCAATTTCCAGATGGAAGCTCAGCACTGCTTAAGCTAATGGTTGACACAGGTGCAAGTCATTGCTTGCTTTTAGATCCGAATGCCGGTTCTGAAATACATGTTCCTGAAAAAAATATCCATGGAATAATTGGTAGGGGCCTGGGAGGAGACATTACCGGTAAAATTGCAAGACTCGAATCAATACAGCTAGGGGAATTTGCCCTCAAACACCCAATTGTAAATTTTCCTGATCCAGAAGTCTATACAGACTCTATACGGGGAACGGATATTTTTCGCCACGGCACCATCGGGGGAGAAGCGCTAAACCGGTTTACGGTAATCTTCGATTACTCCAGCGAAACGCTTTACGTAAAAAAGAACCTTAACTACCGGTCTCCATTTCCATTTAATATGAGTGGACTTACTGTTGAGGCCAGAGGTCCGCGGCTACGTTCTTACGTAATCACTGATGTGAGGAAGGATTCATCAGGTGAATTGGCAGGCTTCATGAAAGAGGATAAAATCATCAGCATTAAAGGAATACTCGCTGAAAACTTTACACTCACGGAAATCAATCAATTTTTGAATGCCAGGGAAGGAAAAAAACTTCAAATGGAAATCAGCCGCGACGGAGCTCGTTTAAAGAAACGAATGCAGCTGAAAAACGACATTTGATCAAAATACCTGCAGCACGTTGGTGTTTACCAGGAATGCCCGAAATAAATAGTAGTTCATTCCGGAGGAAGCCAGAAAGAGTATCCACATCACATAAGAATAGCGGACGTATTTTTCATCCTGATATACTTTTATCAACCAGAACAAAAAGAATAGAGTTGCGGGATTTAAGGAAATGAGAAAAATATCACGCAGGGGAACAAAAAGAAAATTTTCAAAGTAGAAGACAAATCCGATCTCGGAGAGAAAAAACACGATCATCGAGAACCATAAGGTTTTTTTAATTCCCAACATCCGACTAAAAGTAAAATCCCCTCTGCTTCCATCTTCTTCATGTTGATAAACCTGCGTGAGCGGATAAATACCAAGGAGTAGAAGAGAACACAATAGTCCCAACCATTGCACCTTTGCTGACAATAAATTCCAAGGCTCGTATCCATTCAAGCCAAGGTACACCGCGCAAACTGTAAAATATCCCTGGAAGAAAGAGGTGTAGAAAAGGCCTAAAACGGGATACTTTTTGATTCGTGTGGAGGGATGGCTATAGGCTCGGGACGCGAGGATATAACCGGCCACAAAAAGTTCAAACCAAATGCTGATGCGTAAAGCCAAAACAAGAGCCAGTACATCGAGGATCAGCGAAATATAATAGGACAGCTTGGTTACCGGGGGTGGCACTTTCAAGCCACCAATACTTTTTTGATCCTTATCGAAATAACTATTGAAGGAGTTAGACGCCGGATAAATCAAAAAATGCAAAATTAGGAATACTAAACCAAGGCGCTTGTCATCAAAATTTGGTGAAATGCACAATGGCGCGAGAAAAAAAGGAAGCAAAAACCAGGAAAAAGGTAAGCGCAGATGTAAAAAGGCAGATTTAATGGCTTTCAACATGATCGTGGATTCAAATTTTTGGCATCATTTTTATACTGATATCACCAACAGGGTGGATATTCGCCGATGTGAATAACGCTTAAATAGTATTTATAAACCAAATACATCAACCATGAACCGTATCAGTCTTGTAAAAAATGGAAGTATCGTCTTACTGACAACTCTTTTTTTAGCCTGCAGCAGCTTACCAGGTAAGAGAGTTCAGGAGCCATTCAGTGGAAAGGCTTTTGAATCTAATAATCGGTTTTTCAGAGGTACCGGAAAGGGTGAAAGTATTCAGGATAATATTGCCAGAAGCAAAGCGGATCTGGAAGCCAAAGCGCAACTGGCCGGACAGGTTAGCACGACCATGAAGCAAGTTGCCGATCAATACCTTGGACAAACCGAAAATGGAGCAGGCGCAGATGTCGCCGATAAATTTCAAAGCCTGGTTCGGCAGGTTATGGATACCAACTTAGCCGATCTCAGAAAAATTGGAGAAGAAAAATTCTACAACAAAGACGACAACAAGTACATTGTCTACATCGCCTATGAAATCAACAAAAACGCAATGTTTCGTTTTATGAAAAAACAGGCGCGGATTGATGGCAAGCTTACTGAACGACAATTGGAGTGGATTGATAAAATTCTTGATGAGGAGATAAAAAAAACAGAGCAGGTTAATTAACCTGCTCTGTTTTGATCTGGTCCTGAACCACAGATTATTCCCAAACTATTCGCTCCATCACATCATACCAATTCTTGTATTTGGGGAGATGGATTTTTTCAACCTCATTTCGCTTCACTTTTAAGGTAGGCGTCATCAGATTATTTTCAATCGTCCAGGAATCCTTCATAATGACGGCTTTTTCCAGTCGCTCATGATGCTCGAGTGTTGGATTGATTTCATTCAAAAGACTAGCAAGTGAATCTGCAATTTCGTTTTTAGGACGAGCCTTTCCTGAAGCCGATAAAACTACTAAGGCAATCGGCTGTGGTATACCCATTCCAACCACGCATACCTGTTCAATGTCGGTATTTCGTAACAACTGCATTTCAATTGGAGCCGGAGCTACATACTTTCCTTTATCGGTTTTAAATAAATCCTTAATGCGACCGGTAATGGTCAGAAAGCCATCGGCATCTACCGCGCCCTGGTCACCCGTTTTCAGGAAACCATCGGCTGTAAACATTTCTGCGGTCAGGTCAGGAGCTTTATAATAGCCCAACATCGTTCCGGGATGTCGCGTTTGAACTTCTCCCTCATCGCTTAACCGGGTTTCAATACCAGGCCAAGGTCGACCAACTGTTCCAACCTTTATCTTCTCGAGATTGATGTGTGAAACAGCGCAGTTCTCCGTCATTCCATAAACCTCCCGTATGACAATGCCGAGTTTGGCAAACCAGTTGATCAAATCAACCGGAATTGGCGCGGCTCCGGACAAATTGATTCGACTGGCGCGAAGTCCAAGAGCTGTTTGAATCTTTTTCTTGACAATTCCGCTGATAATCGGAATACGAAGCAGGCGATCCAATTTTTTCTGCGGCATTTTCTCCAGAATTTTTTCCTGGAATTTGGCCCAGATGCGCGGAACACCAAAGAACAACTCCGGTTGTGTGTCGGCCAGATTTTTTCCAAAAGTATCAAGTGACTCAGCAAAGGAGATTACACCACCTTCATAAATACCGAATAGTCCAATGACCATCCGCTCAGCAATGTGCGATAAGGGCAGATAGGAGAATAACCTGGGATGGGGAAATGTTCCAATTGTCTGATGGATGCGCTCAATCGCCAATGAAACACTGAAGCTTAAACTCTCGAACGTCATCATTACGCCTTTTGGAACACCGGTAGTGCCGCTGGTATAAGTGATGCTGGCCAGATCCTGAAGCCCGGGAACGAACTCACCGGCAAGTGGTTCGTGCTTGGCCAACAGATCATCCCATTGCAATCCCTCTCCTACTCCATAAAAGGGAAAGGTGATCTTCGTAACGCCATCAGGTATTCCTGCTTTTTGACTCGCATAATCATCCAGCTTTCCGACAAAAATGGCTGAAGATTCGCTGTGTCTTAAAATTTGTTCAATGGTACCGGCGGTAATTGTTGGATAAAGCGGCACCGTGATATTGCCAGACATCCAGATGGCTAAATCAGCCATGAGCCAATGAGCACAGTTTTTGGATAGGAGGGCAATCTTGCTGTGGGGAGGAAGGTTAAGATCGTGTAAGGCTCTCGCCATTCTCCGGATTTCCTGCCCGGCCTGACGAAACGTATAGGTTTTCCATTCACCATTAATTGGCTGGCGAAGAAAAATATTCTCAGGAGTGGTCTTCTCCCAGTGATAAAATTTTTCTAAGGGTGTCATCATATGAGGTTGGTTTAGGTCTCCGGATTCAGTGTAATACCGCGGATGGCCGCAGAATTGATAAATGACTGCTTCCGGAGAATGGAAAATTAATCAAATTTACAAGTTGTCCAAACCGCCCATGAGTGCTGAAAAAACACTGTTTTTACTTGATGCGTTTGCCCTGATTTACCGGGCCCATTTCGCGTTCACCAAAAATCCTCGCATCAACTCAAAAGGACGGAATACTTCCGTGCCATTTGGTTTCACCAATACGCTCCTGGAGGTGCTGCAAAAACAAAAACCAACCCACATTGGAGTAGCCTTTGATACTTCTGCCCCTACTTTCCGGGACGAGATGTTTGAAGAGTATAAAGCCAATCGCCAGGAGACACCTGAGGATATACGGTATGGAACACCGATCATCAAAGAGATTCTTAAAGCGTTTAACATACCCATTCTGGAACTGGACGGTTATGAGGCCGACGATTTGATTGGAACACTGTCCATTCAGGCAGCAAAAAAGGGTTTCCACGTCTACATGATGACCCCCGATAAAGACTTTGGACAAATCGTGGGTAAAAATATTTGGCTCTACAAGCCAGCCTTCATGGGTAATGGTGTGGATATCCTTGGTGAAAAAGAAGTTTGTGAAAAATGGGATATCCAGGACGTGTCTCAGGTTGTGGACATGCTCGGACTTCAGGGAGATACCGCCGATAACATTCCGGGAATTCCTGGCTTTGGGCCAAAGACAGCTGCTGCACTTTTAAAAGAATACGGCAGCGTAGAAAAAATTATCGCCAACAGCAGTAAGCTTAAAGGAAAACAAAAAGAGTTGGTAGAGAAGTTTGGTGACCAGGCTCTGCTTTCAAAAAAGTTAGCGGCCATTAATATAGAATCACCGGTTGAATTCAACGAAGAAGATCTCAAGTACACCGGACCAGATCTCACCAAAATAAAAACCATTTTTGATGAATTGGAGTTTCGGTCAATGCTTGCCCGTGTTTCCGGGTCAGCAAAAACGGAAGGCAAAGAAGTAAAGCCGGCACAACTGTCCATGTTCGAGTCGGCAGCGGAAGGCGAGGCAGCAGATTTCTCCGATCAGCGAACAGCAAAATCTTCAGGAGCTACCTACACCATAGCCGACACTGATTCCGAACGAAAGGCATTAGCTGAAAAATTAAAAGAGGCTGGACGTTTCGCAATAGAAATTACTTCGAGTGGTGACTCCACTTTTGACGCACACCTGACGGGGGTTTCCTTTTCGTGGGCAGAGGGTCAGGCGACCTATGTTCCCATTAAAGAAGGCCATGATCCAGAGACGGTTCTCAAATCATTTCTGCCACTCTTAAAGGACGATCAAATCAAAATATGCGGACATAATCTTAAGTCGGCACTCATACAATTTCGTAAACTGAATATCTCAGTTGCCGGAGAACTTTTCGACACCATGCTGGCTCATTACCTTATTGAGCCAGAGGCTGCGCACGACCTTCCGGCCATTTCCGGACTCTATGCCGGATATCGAATGATGAGCCCGGAGGAGGGAAGTTCCACCGAGATCCTTTGTGAGCGCGCCGATATTAGTCTTCAAATCAAGTCTGCACTCGAAACGGAGTTGGAGAAGCGGGGACACTCGCGATTGCTACGATTTGTTGAGTTACCTCTGATGCGCGTTTTAGCCGATATGGAATATGAAGGGGTAATGATTGACCAGAAGGTTTTGAGCACATTATCCGAGGGGCTTAAAAAAGACCTTGAATCAGTCCAGGAGGATATCTTTAAACTGGCTGGAGTAAGCTTCAACCTGAACTCGCCACGACAATTGGGCGAGGTTCTGTTTGAAAAACTCCAATTGATGGATAAAGCCAAAAAGACCAAGACCGGTCAATATGCTACTGGTGAAGAGGTGTTGGTCAAGTTAGCTGATGAGCATGAAATCGTTCGCAAAATTCTGGAGTTCCGTGAATACGATAAACTCCGCAGCACCTATATGGAGGCTTTACCAAAAATGGCGAGCAAGTCGGACCACCGAATTCACACCGACTACCGACAGGCTGTAGCCGCCACCGGCAGATTAAGCTCCAACAATCCAAATCTTCAAAACATTCCTATTCGGACAGAAAAAGGAAAGCAAATCCGTAAAGCATTTGTTCCGCGTGGCAAAGACTTCTTGTTCATGTCGGCCGACTACTCGCAAATTGAATTACGAATTGCTGCCGTTTTTGCGCAGGACCAGACCATGATGGATGCGTTCAGGCATGGAAAAGATATTCACCGCACCACGGCAGCCAAAGTGTTTAAGGTTGATGTCGATCAAGTCACTGCCGATATGCGCCGAAAAGCCAAAGAAGTGAATTTTGGAATTCTTTATGGTAGTTCTGCTTTTGGCCTTTCGCAAAATCTGGGTATTTCCAGAACAGAGGCTGCCGCCTTGATTGATAATTACTTCAAAGAGTTCCCCGGCATTAAAAAGTATATGGACGATTCCATCAACCATGCGCGAGAGAAGGAATATGTAGAAACCATTCTAGGCAGACGTCGCTATTTACGTGACATCAACTCACGCAACATCACGACACGAGGCTTTGCGGAACGAAATGCTATCAACGCGCCAATACAAGGTAGCGCGGCCGATATCATCAAAATAGCCATGATTCACATCCAACAGTGGATGAATCGGGAACAATTAAAATCCCGAATGATTCTGCAGGTCCACGACGAATTGGTATTTGATGTTCATAAAGATGAAGTTGAGCAGGTAAAAGAAAATGTGGTACATCTGATGACCAATGCCATTCAGCTTGAAGTACCCATGGTAGTGGATGTTGGCGTTGGAAAAAACTGGCTCGAGGCTCATTGATCTAAACCACTGTACCTTGAACCTCGCCGTTATTCTGAATGGTTCAGAGTCCAAGAGAAATCGATACCAGTCGGGGTATCATCAGCTACTCGCATCCCGTCATGTTGTTACTGTTTTTGAAACCCGCCATGCTGGCGATGGAGGTTATCAAACCCTATTGGCTCTTGCGCAGAAACCCGATGCTGTACTGGCGGCCGGTGGAGATGGAACCTTAAACCAGGTTATCAATGCACTTTTGGAAACAGAAAGTAAAGTTCCTGTTGCCATTGCTCCATTAGGGACAGGCAATGACTTTGCGGCAGTGTGCGGAATAAAGAATGTCCATGATCTGCTTGAAAAACTGTCCGGACAACCACTCCCAACAGATGCAGGAATAGTGAGCGGTCAAAAGTCAACTGGCGAGCGGATTCAAAAGTATTTCATCAATGTAGCCAGCATCGGACTGGGTCCGGATGTAGCCCATTATCTGGAAAAATCGAAGCGTATGCTTGGACCCGATCTAACTTATGTCCTCAACTCTGTTCGGGCCTTTTTAAGGCAAGTCCCCTTTACCGTAGAGGCACAGTCAGAAAGTTGGAATTGGAGTGGAAAAATTCGCGCACTAGCCATAGCCAATGGAGTACGCTTCGGCAGCGGATTGCATATTGCACCAGGTGCAAAGATCGACGATGGTTTATTTTCAGTTTTTGTAGCCGGCGACGTTCCGCTGCATGAGTTTCTTTATTTTTTGATCAAAATTAAAGGCGGACAAAAAATACGTCACTCAAAAGCTATCTACAATTCCTGTCAAAACATTATCCTTCATGGTCCCGAAGGAACCTGGCTGGAGACCGATGGAGAATTGGCTCTTCAGCTGCCCGCAGAATTACAGATAAAGCCCGGCGCCTTACTCTTTTTTCGCTAAGCAGAATTTCGTGCAGCGTTTACAATCCCGAACATTGTGCGAATGACAAGCTTACGAAAAGACTCCATCTCCGGATCTTGAGCGTGTCCACGTAAGCGAATCAACCCAAATTGCTGGATCGCAATAAGTGGTAGAACAATTCTCTCCCGCAGTCGGATCGATTGCCTTCCTGCCGGACTACCGGCCATCAACTGATCCATGCCGGAAACCGTTAATAACATTTTGGTGGTTAAGCCATGCTCTTCCAACATAGAATTCCAAATACGGCCATATCGGGAATCGTTTTTCAGGTGGGAGGTTGCCGGATAATAGGTTTTAGTGAGCGACATCATACTATTACCAAGCAGGGTTCGGAAGAACAAGGAATTTCGGTAAAGTACTCTGAGCTTTTCTTTATCTCCACGGTCTTCCAGTTTTTGTAAGGCACTGCCCACACCAAAAAATCCAGGAATGTTTTGCTTCATCTGTGCCCAGCTTCCAACAAACGGAATTGCACGAAGATCCTCAAGTCGCAATTTGGCCTCTTTCGATCGCTTAACAGGTCGCGAACCAATGTTGGTTTCACCAAAGAAAGGAAGTGGTGTTACCTCCTCCAGGTAAGGAACAAAATCCGGATCGTGCTTGAGGTGTAGATAAGACTCATAACCAAATTTAGCGAGATCCTCCATCAGCATTTTTTCCTCCTCGGAAAAAGAGTTTCGGGAGCCAAAGACATCCTGATCGATTCCGGCAGAAAGCAACTGCTCCAGGTTATACGTACAGGAAGTCCTCCGGCCAAAATTAGAACTGATGGTCTGGCCCTGAATGGTGATTTCAATTTCTTTAGACTCAATAGTCGGACCCAAGGAGGCATAAAAATCATGAGTATTACCGCCACCACGCGCTGGGGGACCTCCCCTGCCATCAAAAAATACAGCCGTAATTCCATGCAGCCTGCAGATTCTCGTAAGCTCTTCCTTTGCTCTGAAAATAGACCAATTGGCTCTCAGGTATCCGCCATCTTTAGTGCCATCCGAAAATCCGAGCATGATCACCTGACGGTTACCACGAAAACGGGCATGATCACGATAAGCCTCTACGCGGAATAGTGCATCCATCACATGATGAGCCTCGGCCAGGTCATCAATACTTTCAAATAGCGGAATGATGTCAAGGTTCAACACACGTATCCCATCGGAAGTTGTAACCGATGAATACTTACGGGCCAAAGCAAAAACGTTCAACACATCAGTAACCGAACCACAATTGGAGATGATGTAACGGTTACACGCCTGCTCACCAGACAGCTCCTGAATTTGTTGAATCACTTTAAAGGCCGCAATATCCTCTACGACGGCTGGATTGGTGTCGCCTTCAAATTCAGTCTCTCCAAGTACCCGATTTATTTTCTCAGACTCAGAAAATTGCGGCCATGCCGGAATCAATGTATTCCAAACGGCCGAATGCTTATCAGCATGTTGTCTGATCTCAATTCCGGCAAAGTGAAATCCGAAAATGGTTACTTTCAGAATGACGCGATCAATCAGATCGGCAAACAATCCGTCGTGGTGAGTGATCAGAATCTCTCGGGCTTCGCGAAGATCACTTAACAATTCGTGGTGATCGTGGTATCCTTCCGGCCGGTTTTGCATATTGGCAATAAGCCGCTGCTCCAGTTTTCCAAGAATCTCATCAACTCCGGGAAAGGTAAGTCTGCGTTTTAACGCTCGAATCTCGTTGAAATAATTCCTGATGATCCGGGTGCGCAAATGAGTGGCCACTTCATAGGTTATTTCGCTGGTCACAAAAGGATTACCGTCGCGGTCACCTCCTGGCCAAAAACCTACCGTAAACAGACGCGCATTTTTCCAATCGGATAGATTGAGAGAAAGCCCTGCGCAGAGCTTTTCAATAATATCGGTGATGGAATGATAAAAAACATTTTCGAGGTACCAGCTTAAGCTTACGGCCTCTTCAAATGGAGTTGGCTTAGATTTTTTAAAGAACCGCGTTTTTCCAAGTTGATGCAGAAGCATATTCACTTCCTGAACATCGTTTCTTCGGATGGCTTGTTCCAAATCGGTGAGGATAGCCAATACCGATCCGGGATAAAACTGAGTTGGATGTGCTGTTAGAACTACTCTTACGGAAAAGTTTTCAAGCTTTTCACTAAGGAGTTGGGTTCGATCTTCTGCCTGTGTACGTAGGAGCAGCGCATTGACTGTTCCTGTTCCCTTCACATCATGAACTTCTGAAAAAGCCGCATCTTCAACCGAATCAAATAAGACCACCTGGCGTTCGACGTAACGAACAAAATCAAAAAGCAAAGCCAATCTTTTCTGCTCATCCATCCCAGGCGCGTAATCGCGAAAAAAGTGCTCGATTATTTCATCCGGTCGTTTACCCGCCTGAAAACCTTCTTCACAATGCTGAAGCAGCAAAGGCAGTAGCGTCCCTGTTCTGGTAATGCCATGAAAAGGCAGCTTCAAAAACAAGCTGTTGTAAATGTGGTAACGGTTACCAACCGCCTCATCAAACACCTGATGGCGGATCTGCACGTTAGGATGGGTATGAGGCATGGTTTCTGGTTATGTCTTACTTTTGATCTATGAAAGACAAAGTCGTCGTCATCACAGGTGCAACCTCCGGAATTGGTAAAGCACTTGCCCACACATTTGGCCTTCGGGGTTCAAAAATATTTATAACCGGAAGAAATCAGCAGGCTTTGGATGAAACAGTTGCAGAATTACTTTCAAAACAAATCGTCGTTAGGGGTTGTCTTGCCGATGCAGCCTTAGAAATGGACAACCAAAGGATGATTCAGGAAGCTTTGCAGTCTTTCGGTCAGATCGACATTTTAATTTGTAATGCGGGCATCAGCATGCGCGCGCTATTTGAAGATATCAGTCTCGACACCTTTAAAAAGGTGATGGATATCAATTTCTATGGGATGGTTTATGCGGTCAAAGCTGCGTTGCCTCATATCCTGAAAACACAGGGATCCATTGTAGGAATTTCATCCATCAACGGAAGAAGAGCAACTCCGGCCCGCAGTGCTTATTCGGCATCGAAATATGCGATGGAAGGATTTTTAGAATCGCTACGCACCGAAGTAATGAAACGAGGTGTGCATGTACTTTCAGTATGTCCCGGATTTACAGCATCGAATATTCGGAACAAGGCTTTGAATGCAGAAGGTCAGTCCCAGAAAGAATCGCCACGCGATGAACAGAAGATGATGTCAGCGGAGGAAGTCGCTGAAAAAACCTATTGGGCTGTAGTTGATCGTAAAAGAGATTTGGTACTTACAATTCAAGGAAAACTCGCTGTACTCTTGAATAAAATTATTCCAGGCAGGATGGATACTATGGTATGGAACGTGATGAAAAATGAACCAGATTCTCCGGTGAAGTGATTCAGGCCTTGGACGTAAATTCCTCCAGATCCTTTAACGAAAGGATGCCTTCGTAGAAAGCTTTTCCAAAGATCACAGCAAACATTCCCATTTCCTGAAACTTGCGGATGTCATCAACGCCACGTACGCCTCCACTGGCCAGAATTTGTAAGTCGGGGAATTGCTTCCTGATTTCCTGATAAAATTGAAAATTCGGACCTTCCAGCACGCCATCTCGGGTAACATCCGTGCTTTTGGCATACTTCAATCCGCGATCATTAAAGTATTCCAAATGGTCGAACAGATTTTTTTCGCTTTTGCGCTGCCAACCGCGAAAAGCAATTTTCTTAGTGATGGGATCAGAAACGTCAGCGCTCAGTGTAATTTTTTCCCGTCCGTACGACACAATCCAACTGCTGAATAACTCGGGGTCAGTCACGGCGATACTGGCTGCAGTGATGTAGTCTGCACCGCACTCAAAAGCTTTACTAATGTCACCGTCGGTTGATATACCCCCTGTGAAATCAACTTTGAGATCGGTATAACCGGCGATGCCTTCCAGAACATGATAATTTTTAGGAGTACCGGCCTCTGCACCATCTAAATCAACAAGATGAACCACTTTAATTCCGTGGTCCTCAAAACGCTTAGCCAGGTCAATAGGATTTTCGTCATAAGCCTTTTCGCTGGTAGGATCGCCTTTGCGCATCTTAACAACCTGGCCTTTACGGATAGCAATTGAAGGAATGACCTGAATCATACGTGTCAGAATACCAAAAATAAGGACTGCCTGAACATTATGGTATAAAGTTTACCCTATAATCTGAAATTTTTTGTGGTTCCTGCCGTAGATTGGTATTACCCAGCCGCATCATGTATATGTTAAAGCATTTGGTTTTCCCCCTGCTCCTGATAATACAAATGGCCTTAGGTCAAAATACGGTTAGAAAAATGGGGCTTCCATTGAATCACCCCTCATTAAATTACTGGACCCCTTTTATTAGTCTGGATGGAAACGCACTCCTGTTCCAGTGCGACGACACGGAAAACCGTGTTCCGGGTTTATTTTTCAGCACCAAAGTTGGAGTAGACTGGAAAGACCCGATTATTTTACCAAAATCCATCAACAGCCCCCTAGCGTACCTTGATGGCGCCACACTTTCCGCTGATGGAAAAGAAATCTGGGTTCCCGCTCAACGGAGTGGAGGTCTAGGTGGTTACGACCTGATCGCATTTTTAGTTAAGACGGATGGGTTTTCCGAAGGAAAAAATCCAGGACTTCCACTCAACAGTAAGGAGCATGAAGCCAGTGCTGCATTCAGTCCCGACGGTGGAACGATTTATTTTATGCGGTGTACGAGCATGAATACTGTTCAGGCTGATGGATGTCGGCTCCTGACTGCTAAGAGAAAATTAAATGGGACCTGGGAGACTCCTACAGAACTCCCTCCAATTATTAATAGGGGAAATTCTCAGTCACCACGATTGTTGGCAGATAATGAAACACTAATCTTTCTATCGGACAAACATCAACCTCATATAGGAGGGCTTGATTTTTACATGAGTCGGTGGGATGGAGTACAGTGGAGTGAGCCGGTTGCTTTAGGGTTTTTAAATTCTGAAAGAAATGAACGGCCAGTCAGCATCACCTCAATAGGACGTTCAGTGCTTACAGCACTGCAAGGAGTAAAAAAATACGAGTTAGCAGATGTGATCTTCCCTGCCGAATTAAAACCAAAGCCAGTTCTACGAATAAATGGCAGCACGGCCTCTGGAGTAGATCCTGCCACGCTCTACATTTCTGTTTACGATAGTGCCTCAGGAAAACAATTGAGATCGATACGGCCAGATGCTACAGGAAATTTTTCAGTTTTTCTTCCTTACGGTAATGCCTATAGATTATTCGCCGATCCTGCAGATGATCGGCTTCCCTTTTTCAGTAAGCGGTATGACTTGACCTCAGGACAAGGGCAGGTTATTGAAAAGCTTAGTGTTGATCCGGGCGTACTTGGTTCCGGATTTAAGTATGACCTGGGGGTCATTCAATTTTTGGAGAACACTGCGCCAACACCGGCTTCGCTTCCAATACTCAATCGAATGGTTCGATTGATGCAGTCCAATCCTCAAATGACTTTTCAGTTGATTTGTAATGCCGATACGTACGATCTGATTTTCCGTCACCTGCGAAAAAAGGGTGTGACCAATGAGTTGGAAATTTTAATTCCGGAGACGGTAAGCGGAACGGTTATACTTGTGGTAAAGTGACGAAATAAAAAAGGCAGACTATTGCCTGCCTTTTTTTATAGCTGAGAAGATTTTAATCTTTTAGTCCGTCGGCAAGAACGATTACCTGATTGCTAAGAACCTCAACAACACCACCGGTAATAGACACGCGCTCAGTCTTTTCTTTGGTTCGGTATTCAATAGCTCCATCTTTAAGTAAGCTTACAAGCGGAGCGTGGTTATTTAATACCTGAAAAGAACCGTCTGCTCCTGGGAAGGTGGCAGCGCTTACTTCTCCTTCAAATACCTTTTTTTCCGGTGTCAGTATCTCGAGATTCATGTGGCTTAATATTAAGCTTGTTGTGCCTCGCGGATAAGTCTTTCTCCTTTTTCGATCGCCTGTTCGATGGTACCAACCAGGTTGAAGGAGGCCTCAGGGAGGTGATCAAGCTCACCATCCATGATCATAGTAAAGCCTTTGATAGTGTCCTTAATATCTACCAGAGCACCTTTCAAACCGGTAAAGGCCTCAGCCACATGGAAAGGTTGTGACAGGAAGCGCTGTACACGACGTGCGCGGTGCACGGTTAGCTTATCTTCATCACTCAATTCATCCATTCCAAGGATGGCGATGATATCCTGAAGCTCTTTGTAACGCTGCAGAGTTAACTTAACACGCTGAGCACAGTTGTAGTGCTCCTCGCCTATGATGTCGGCACGAAGAATTCGTGATGTTGAGTCGAGTGGATCCACCGCAGGATAAATTCCAAGCTCGGCGATTTTACGGCTCAATACGGTTGTCGCATCCAGGTGAGAGAATGTTGTGGCTGGTGCCGGGTCAGTAAGGTCGTCAGCCGGTACGTAAACGGCCTGCACGGAAGTGATGGAACCATTCTTAGTTGAAGTGATTCGCTCCTGCATAGCGCCCATCTCTGTTGCGAGTGTTGGCTGATAGCCCACCGCTGAAGGCATACGTCCAAGAAGTGCAGACACTTCAGAACCGGCCTGTGTAAAGCGGAAAATGTTGTCAATGAAGAAGAGAATGTCGCGACCTTTTCCTTGGCCATCACCATCACGGAAATATTCCGCTACGGTAAGACCGGAAAGTGCTACGCGTGCACGTGCACCAGGAGGCTCGTTCATCTGTCCGAACACGAAGGTTGCTTTTGATTCCTTCAATTTGTTTTTATCTACTTTGCTCAGATCCCAGCCACCTTTGTCCATGGACTCCTTGAACTCATCGCCGTAGTCCACGATACCAGCTTCAATCATTTCGCGAAGCAGGTCGTTTCCTTCACGGGTACGCTCACCTACGCCGGCAAATACAGAAAGACCAGAATAAGCTTTTGCAATGTTGTTGATCAACTCCTGGATCAATACCGTTTTTCCTACACCGGCACCACCAAAGAGACCAATTTTACCACCTTTTGCATAAGGCTCGATAAGGTCGATGACTTTAATGCCGGTATAAAGAACCTCTGAAGAGGTAGAAAGATTTTCATAAGCAGGAGCCGGGCGGTGAATCGGAAGACCCTTGTCCCCTTTGGGCTGATCAATACCATCAATGGCAGAACCGATCACATTAAAAAGACGACCTTTAATATCATCTCCTACAGGCATCTGAATAGGTGAGCCGGAGTCAACGGCTTTCATTCCGCGAACCAAACCTTCGGTACCGTCCATGGCTACCGTCCGTACCCGGTCTTCACCGAGGTGCTGTTGGCACTCGAGTACGACCTTAGTTCCATCGGCCTTTTCTACGACGAGGGCGTCGAGGATATTGGGGAGTTTAGAGCCTGGCTCATCGAAGGCTACGTCCACTACGGGGCCGATGACCTGGGTGATTTTTCCGGAATTTGCCATTTTATCGAAAATTGAATGTTTTTTAAGGTTTTTTGCCCGATTTAAGGGATTGCAAAAGTATTGGATATTGATCGATTGACAAAGGACTGAGACCTAATACTTAACAGGTCGCAGCAGCTAAAAGGCCGGATCCGTGCTTAGACAGTGAAAATAGAGGACAGGTATCCAGACAGGCCGCGTTGTCTTCGACAAGCTCAGCCAACGCGGGAGAGATTCGCGAAAATCCGAAAACATCAAACCTTAATCGGTGCTTCAGAGGCTTTCAACTCGATCCGGAAGGTTGTGCCCTGTGATTCACTGGAAGTCTTCACGAAGATTCTACCATCGTGATAAATTTCGATAATTCTACGGGCCAGGGCCAGACCAAGGCCCCATCCTCTCTTCTTAGTAGTAAACCCTGGATTAAATGCTTTTTTCAAAACAGCGGTCGGCATTCCTTTACCGGTATCGGCGACATCGATAAAAATTCGCTCGCCGGATCCTTTCATTATGGTAACGGTAATCGTTCCCATGCTACCCATTGCATCCACAGCATTTTTAAACAGGTTTTCCAAGACCCATTCAAAAAGTGGTAAATGAATCATGGCATGGAGATTCTCCTCAACAGCTGAAATCTGAAAACGAATTTTGGAAGAAAGGCGAGGCTGTAGGTAAGCGATCATCATTTGTACAGTTTCGGTTACCGGCTCAGGTCTTAAAACAGGTTGCGAACCAATACTGGAGAATCGTTCTGTAACCACTTTAAGTTTGCGGATGTCTTTATCCAACTCATCGGGTATTCCCCTTCGCTGCAGTTCATGATCATCGCGCAGCACTTCGGTCCAGGCCATCAAGGATGAAATGGGCGTTCCCAACTGATGCGCGGTTTCTTTGGCTAGGCCAACCCAAACCCGATTTTGCTCAGCTTCTTTGGAATAATTAAACGCGAGAAAAGATATGATTCCAAAAACAGCAATAGCTGTCAATTGAATGTAGGGGTAAGCCAATAACTGCGTGAGCAAAAAAGAATGTTCGTAATAAACAGCACCATAGTTTTCCAACTCACCATTTGGATTGCGGTAGGTAACCGGTATCGGCTCATAATCTTTTTGCATATCCAGAATTTTATTTTCCAGAATGCGGTTGATGCGGGTCTGACTTAAATTTTCCGGAAGATCAATGTTTCGGTAATTCCATTGCCCTTCAGCATTTTTCCAAATTGTTGGAATGGAATTGTTTTTGGCAATGATTTCCTCGCTTACAAAAAGCAAGGCGTCATCATTTTCAGATAACGTGTATTCAATCGCTTTAGCAAAAAGCCGGACTTGAGCGCGCTCCCGTTCTTTCAGTTGTTCAACCAGAATATTGGTGTAGTAGATGGATCCGATGCTGATGATTACGGATAACACCAACACCAGCCATTTTAATTTAGAATTATCTTTATAAAACTCAGAAACCCGCATGCACTGACCGGTAAATTTTAAAATTAACGAAAACCTTCCTACTTTTCGTTTCGTTCCATCACCCCGTAAACCAACCCTAATTTCACCATGGATGCACAAAAGGTAGACATGTATCTGATGTCAAACGCAAAGTATTTTGAAGGTCACCAGGTAAACGCTGTTCGTGAAAAATTATTAGCCCTGGATGACAGCCGCACCCTGATGCTTCACACATTAAACCTTAAAGATCCCACGACAATTCTAATCGTTTCACTGTTAGCCGGAACATTCGGCATTGATCGGTTTATGATTGGTGATACAGGCTTGGGAATAGCCAAACTCATCACCTGTGGCGGATTGGGAATTTGGACGCTCGTAGATTGGTTTATGATCCAGGGTCGTACCAAAGAAGTCAATTTTACCCGGATTATCTCCGTATTCTAAAAATTGATGAAGACGCTGTCGCATCGTTTTTATCTGTTCTATGCAGGATTCATAGCGGTCGCAGCCGCATGGGCTATTGCGCAGTTTTTTCATTGGTTACCGAACATATTCTCTTTGTGTTTGTTCAAATCCATCACAGGTCTGGCCTGCCCGGGTTGTGGAACAACGCGTGCAGGGCTCGCTCTTCTTGATGGAAATATTTTGGCGGCACTTGAAACAAACCCTGTTGGTATCATCACCACTATAGTGTTGGCCGTCTCTGCTCTTCTCTTTTCTTATGATGTTTTTACCGGAGAAAAAGTGCTGTTGACAACAGCTCAAAAAGCTGAGTGTGCACTTAAGAATCCTAGAGTTTTGATTTCCGCATTAACCCTGATTCTGATGAACTGGAGTTGGAGTATAGTTAAAGGTCTGTGAATTTATGAGTACAGGTATCGTGACCGATATTGAATTTGAGCAAGAGCGCGCCTCGAACATTTACTTAATGTCGCTGGCGATTGTAATTGTTGGACTACCGCTGCCCATCATTAATCTGATTGCCACTTTTTTCATGTATTTGAGCAATCGAAATAAAACCTGGTTTATCCGATGGCACAGTTTGCAGGCGTTATTATCTCAGACCGCCATCGCATTGATTAATGGATTTGGTATGTACTGGACCCTATCTGTCATTTTTACAGATGAAACCGTAAGTAATCCTTACATCGCTTACCTCATTACATTGTTTACGTTTAATCTGCTGGAATTTATCGGAACTATTTATGCTGCTGTTCAAACCCGGAGTGGTTATCACGTTTCCTTTTGGTTCTTTGGGCCATTGACGGATTTATTGTGTCCAAAAGAAAATTCGCCGACCGCATGAGACTGATTTTTCAATTGATTGTTTTAGCAGGAGGTTTTATCGGACTGTATTTCGGTCTTAGTAAAATCGACTATGTAGGTGAAGCAGGTCTGGCCGGACTTGGCAAAAAAAATGCGGATAAGCTTGGTGAATTGATGATTGAATCAATCCTGATGACAAACGGTGAGATCAAAGACTCCACAGCGCTGGCCATTATCGATTCTTTAAAACGCCCGCTTTGTCACGCCGGAAAGTTAAATCCGGATAGCATTCAAATTCACCTGATCCGTAATGATGATGTGAATGCCTTCGCCTTACCGGGCAATCACATAGTCCTTCATACCGGCCTGTTTGAATTCGCCAAGGATCCCGGTGAAGTAGCCGGAGTATTGGGTCATGAACTTGGTCATTTAAAGCTTGGTCATATCGAAAAGAAACTTGCGAAAGAAGTTGGTATGTCGATTCTGTTCACCATTGCCGGCGGAGAGGGCGGACAAGAAATTTTACGGCAGATTGTGAAGCAGATTTCATCTACATCCTTTGACCGTGATTACGAGCGGGAAGCAGATGAATTTGCGGTTGAAGTCATGGCCAAATCGGGAATCGATCCCGAACAGTTGAGTAATTTTATGTTCCGCGTGGGCAGCAAACAAAATATGCCGGAAGAACTGGTGTTCATCAGCACACATCCGGACAGTAGAGAGCGTGCAGCCACTATCATTAAGGATGGCAAAAAGTACAAGATCACTCCCAAGCCAGTTTTGAAAACTTCGTGGGAGGAAGTTCAAAAAGTAATGAACTAAGCAGAAGCCATCTTCAGAATGGCATCGATCAACCGATCTAAATCACGCGTTGTCGTGTACACATGAGGCGTTACCCGCACAGCGTTAATGTTTTCCCACTTGATGGAGGTTGTATGAATCTGGTATTCCGACATCAGCTTTGATCCGGTTTCACCGACATCCACTCCGTCAATACTAAAAGTGCCCAGCGCGCAACTGTATTCGGGTTTCATCGAAACGTGCACCTTAACGCGTGGGTGCTTGAGGACGGCTTCACACCAGTATTTTTTCAAATAGTGCAATCGTTCCTGTTTTCTGCGTGCACCGATGGCGAGATGAAAATCGATTGCCTGCCCGATGGCCTGTTCCGGGGCAAATGAGCGCGTACCCATGGCTTCAAATTTCCGGATATCATCGCTCTGTGGTTTATCGTTCGGAAAAATCGGCCACGTTTTCGTGATCAATGGTTTCCGGATATACATCAGGCCGGTTCCAAAAGGTGCAGAAAGCCATTTGTGTAAGCTCGTGCCAAAGTAATCGCAACCCAGATCAGCTATTTTATAATCAAGATGTGCGAACGTATGAGCCGCATCCACAATTGAAATGATACCACGGCGTTTTGCTTCAGCGCAAAGTTTTGCAGCCGGAAGAATCTGACCGGTCCAGTTGATAATGTGGGTGATGTGCCAGATTTTAGTCCGCGAAGTGGTCGCATCCTGAAAAGCCTTGAGCACTGTTTCGTCATTTTCAACAGGTAAGTCCAGACTAATCCATTTGATCTTTATTCCGCTGCGCATTTCGCGTTGCTTCCAGGCATGAATCATGTTTGGATAGTCCTGCTTGGTCATCACGATTTCGTCGCCAGGCTGTAGATCAATTCCCCAGGTGAAGTTTGCCAGTGCTTCCGTGGTATTTCGATTGATGGCTAATTCATCAGCAGAAACACCTGCGAGGTCTGCCATTTTACGGCGCAAGGGCTCACGCCCACGATCCAAAATCTGCCACATGTAGTAAGAAGGCGCTTCATTACTGAGGTGGTAGTAGCGATCCACAGCATCCTGAACAACTTTTGGTTGAGGGCTAACACCGCCATTGTTCAGGTTGAGGATGTTGGGTGAAACGGTATAGGCTTGAGCCATCATAGCCCAGAGATCCTCATCAGAAGCAGCTGCCTGAGGCGAGAGCATATTAAGAGAAGCCAATGCATCGGCAACGCTAGCCGCTGATGCTTTTGTGGCCATTCCAACCAGTGAAATGGATCCAAGAGCCTTTCCTGTTTTCCGAAAAAAAGATCTTCTGCTCGCCATGTGTGATTTATTTTAGGTTACGGAAGGTACTGTGTTTTACGCGAATTCAAAACGGAATCCGGATAATAGGATTTAATCCTTGACAGGTGAAAGGTAATGACGAAATTGCCGGTATGTTTCGCTTGATCATTTTAATTGGATTCGTCCTGATTTTCTATTCATGCACAGAAAAGCCTTCCAGTGAATGCGAAGGCGTGCCTGAGCTGGTCGGTACAGCCACCGTTCAATTCTCCTCCTTAGAATCAGAACTTTCGAAGTTCAACTCTAAAAAAGAGCTTGTCGATTTTTTTGGTGACAAAGAAATTCTTCGCGACATATTTTTCAGTCGCTCGGCGTATCCCAATGACTCGGCATTCATCAATACGTTGTATCGTCGGTTTACCAATCCCGCATTTGACACCCTCACTGAAGAGACGCTTAAGGTATTTGGTGATGGCTCGGAGCTTAAAAAATCATTTGACGAGGCCTTCAGTTATTTGAGGCATTACTATCCGGAAACAAAGATTCCAAAAGTTGTAACGGTCATTAGCGGAATGGAAAACGATCTTTACGTAAGTGATTCGCTGATCATCGTTGGACTAGATTTTTTTCTTGGGCCAAAAGCAAGGTATCGTCCAAATATGTACGAGTACATGCTGCAACGATACCACAAGGATTATGTGGTTCCAGCCGTTATACTTCTTTACGGAATCTCTGAAAAAATTAATCGCGTCAATACAGAAGACAAAACAGCGCTTGCTGATATGATCTCTTATGGAAAAGCCTACACGTTCACACGTTTTATGATTCCATGCATTCCGGACAGCACCTTGTTCGGCTACACCAAAAAAGAGGCGGAAGGTGCTTTGGCCAATGAAGATGTCATCTGGGAGAAACTGGTGGGTAACAAAGTTTTATTCGAGACGAGTCATTTGGTTAAGCAGCGCTATATCGGTGAGCGGCCCAACACAGGGGAAATCAGCGCCAGTTGTCCTGGCCGAATTGGAATGTGGGTCGGCATGCGGATGACAGACCAGTATTTAAAAGAAACCGGAAGTTCGCTTCAGGAGTTGATGCGCGAGCCGGATGCTGCCAAGATTTTCAAGGAATCGAAGTATAGACCAAAACGAAAGTAATTTTTCAGACTGATTCCCAGCCAAAAAGAACTAAAGCTCTTTTACATAATTCTCCCACTTAGCAATTACCTGCTTCATATCGTCGGGAAGTTCTGAGTCAAAGCGCATCATTTCTCCGGTGCGCGGGTGAAGAAAAGCAAGCGTCTTGGCGTGCAAGGCTTGTCGGGGAATAATCTTGAAACAATTTTCCACGAACTGCCGGTATTTGGCAAATACCGTTCCTTTTAATATCTGATCACCACCATACATCGTATCGCTGAAGATCGGATGGCCCAGATATTTCATATGCGCACGGATCTGGTGCGTACGACCCGTCTCAAGGCGGCATTCAATCAGAGAAACGTAACGCATGGGTTTTAAAAGTCGGTAATGGGTTACCGCATGTCTGCCGATATCACCTTCCGGAAAAGCAATGGTTACACGACGGTCCTTTGGACTTCGGCCAAGATTGACCCTGATGGTACCTTCCTCCGGATTCGGCTCGCCCCAAACCAAGGCCTGATAGGTGCGGCCAATAGTATGGTGAAAAAATTGCTGAGCCAATGCCGTCATGGCTGATTCTGTTTTTGCAATTACGAGCAGGCCACTGGTGTCTTTGTCGATACGGTGCACAAGCCCAGGCTTTCCTTCATTTCCTCTCATCTGTGGAAGATTCTGGAAATGATAAACAAGTGCATTCACCAATGTTCCTGTCCAGTTTTCATGTGCCGGGTGAACAACCATACCCGCAGGTTTGTTAACCACGAGCAGATCGTCATCTTCAAAAACAATATTCAGAGGAATGTTTTCCGGTTTGATTTCCGTGTCGCGGGGCGGCTCGGGAAGAGCTACTACGATAACATCTCCGGGATGAACACGGTAATTGGACTTTATCTTTTTGTCATTGACTTTGACAAAGCCATTATCGATGGCCTCCTGTACTTTTGTACGAGTAGCATTTGAAAGGCGATCTGATAAAAATTTATCAATGCGTACCAATCCCTGACCCGGATCGGCCACGATCCGGTGGTGTTCGAACAATTCCTCGTCCGGTCCTTCATCGATCAATAGTTCATCTGCGTTGCTCATCCGGATTGTCTAAGAGGAAATGATTTTAGAATTCAAAAGTATCGTTTTCCTTGGATTCATTCGTAACAATAAAAAAACCCAGGAGTAAATCCGGGGTTTTTTAAAATCCGGGAATATAAAAATCCCGGACTTGTCATTCATTGTCCTGGTCTGCCTTACTTACCAAACGTCAGCACATGATCTCCACTTACCGAAGCGACGCGACCGGTTCCAATCGTGCCATTTGTCCATGTAAATCCCAGTTTCAGTTGACTTTCGGAAATAGAAATAATGTCTATTACCAGCCCGTCGTTTCTTTCAATAGCAGTAGCATCATCGGAGGTAAATTCCCAGGAGCCGCTTGGTGGAAAAATTTTTCCTCCATTAATAGTCGTAAATCCACTGCTTGTGAAGCTGATGTTCAATCCGGTATAAACTGAACTTCTGTCGATACCATCGACCAGTACTGAGCCAACCTTCCAGGTGCCGGAAATCAGCAATGCCGTAACTTCTTCAGCTTTCGTGA
>JBMSPY010000003.1:0-25681 GCA_049423005.1 Cyclobacteriaceae bacterium | reverse complement strand
GAGAGAAGAGATCAAGAATTCGCGTAGACATATTGTCCGGCGTTGTGCTCAGCTTTAATTTTTCATTAGGGAAAAGTGGCGTGAGGTATTCAAAGGCCACACGATCGCGAATCTCTTCGGTTGTCTTTCCGTTGATGGATTCAATCTTGTTCAGCGCAAAATATTTTTCGCCTTCCTTTGGTGGACGGATTTGTCCGCGGACGGTATCGCCTACTTTCAAACCTAGACTTTTGATCTGCTGTGGTGATACATAAATATCATCGGGGCTAGCGAGATAGTTGTAATCTGATGAGCGCAGAAATCCATAACCATCCTGCATGATTTCCAGAACACCTTCATTACTTACGATTCCTTCAAACTCGCGAATCAATTGATCGCGCAATGGATTGGATTGATGCTGCTGTTGGTATTGTTGATGCTGATGATGGTGCGGGCGGAACGGAGGTCGCTGTTCACCACTTTGCGGCGCCTGATCTGGCTGCGTGCTTGCCGCGGGTGCTGGTGGGGTCACTGCTACAGGAATTGGTTCAGGCGCAGGTGTTGGTGCCGGCGTCGACGTTTCGATTACTTCCTCAGCTGCTGGAGCTGCATTCTCACGTCGACGTGGACGGGGCTTTTTGTCGCCATCACCAGATGATTTAGACTTTTGCGATGCGGCCATGATTTTTGTTATAAGATCAGACTTGGCTAATTTCTTTGCGTTTTTAACTCCGAGTTCTTCGCCGATTTCACGGAGTTCAGAGAGTAGTTTGGAGTTTAGTTCGTCCTTAGCGTACTGCATTAGCGTTTGAGTGTAGGTTGAAAAGTGTGAGGAAGTATGTAGTTAGCGTAAATAAAAAGTGCTGATTCGAAGGAATAAGAAAATTGACTGGAGTAAATCGAGGAGCGTTGGTAAAAGGGACTAAAAATTCTAACAAATTGATTTATACATTCAGGAAAGGCCAGAAGGGCAGGACAATATTTAAACCTTAAAAAGATGTAACCGTAAGACTTAAGTTGGGGGGTGGTGTCTGATCGGATGCCGAAAGACCCTGCAATTATAGGCCAATTTTGAATATTATCAAATTCTCCAAAAAAAATTTCCAGGTTGGATTAATTTCGCACCAACTACATAATTTATGCTTCAGGTTCATATCCTCCGGGAAGAAAAACAACGCGTTATCCATGGCCTTGAAAAGAGGGGCATTCGAAATGCAGAAGAACTCATCGCCACGGTTATCCAGCATGATGACGCGCGCAAAGACACTCAGAGAAAACTTGATGATCTGAAAGCCAAATCGAACACCGCTTCACGCGCCATTGGTGAACTGATGAAAGCGGGTAAAGCAGCTGAGGCCAATGCCCTCCGTGAAGAAGTTGCCCGGAGTAAGGATGAGGTCAAATCGCTGGAAGAACAAATGGCTCGGTCATCCGAAGCCATGACAAAGGCCTTATATGCCATTCCAAATGTGCCACACCAGAAAGTCCCTGCCGGTGGAGGGGCAAAAGATAATATCGTAGTACACGAACACGGAACAATTCCAACCCTTCCGTCAGATTCCTTGCCCCACTGGGAGCTCATCAAGAAATTCGACATCATCGACTTCGAGCTCGGAACCAAGATTTCCGGTGCAGGATTTCCCGTTTACAAAGGCAAGGGCGCAAAAATTCAGCGCGCCTTGATCAACTTTTTTCTGGATCAGGCTGCCCAGGCCGGGTATCGGGAAATTCAACCGCCAATTGTAATTAATGAAGCTAGCGGCTATGGTACCGGTCAACTTCCGGATAAGGAAGGTCAGATGTACCATATTACTGCAGACAACCTTTTTTTAATTCCAACAGCTGAAGTTCCGGTTACCAATTTATACCGGGATATGATCCTTACCGATAAAGAACTCCCGATTAAGAATGCTGGCTATACACCTTGCTTTCGGCGTGAGGCCGGTAGCTGGGGTGCACACGTACGCGGACTGAACAGACTGCATCAGTTTGACAAAGTTGAGATTGTTCAAATTCGAAAACCAGCTGAGTCCTACGCCACACTTGAGGAGATGTGCACGTATGTTCAAGGGCTACTGGAAAAACTGGAATTACCCTACCGGAAGCTTTTGCTCTGCGGCGGCGATATGGGCTTCAACTCAGCTATGACTTATGATATGGAAGTGTTTTCGGCTGCTCAGAATATGTGGCTTGAGGTCAGTTCCGTTTCAAACTTTGAAACGTATCAGGCCAATCGATTGAAGCTTCGCCACAAAAATGCCGAGGGAAAGATCGAGTTACTGCACACCCTCAACGGAAGCGCACTTGCCTTACCGCGCATACTGGCCTCGATTTTGGAAAACAATCAGTCCAACGATCATATTAAAGTTCCCGCTGTCCTCATTCCATATACCGGTTTCGATCGGATTGACTGATGCCTGCAAACTATAGACTTGCACTTTTTGCTTCTGGAAGCGGTACAAATGCCGAAGAAATTTTTCGGCATTTCAAGAACCACCCAACGATACACCCGATCCTTTTGCTAAGCAACAATCCAGACGCCTATGCTTTAACAAGAGCCACCAACCATGGCATTGAGGCGCTGGTATTTTCCCGTCAGGAATTTTCGGATGGCACTGTGTTGGCGCATCTGCAAAAGGCCAATGTTACGCACCTGATTCTGGCAGGATTCCTTTGGTTGATGCCGGGGAGTATTCTCAAATCCTTTGAAGGCAAGGTGGTCAACATCCATCCCGCCTTATTGCCTGCTTTCGGAGGAAAAGGAATGTACGGCATGCGGGTTCACCAGGCTGTCAAAGAATCAGGAGTTCCCGAAACCGGCATCACCATTCATGAGGTCAATGAGCGGTATGACGAGGGAAAAGTCATTTTTCAGGCCAAATGTGCTATTTCTCCGGAAGACACCCCGGAAATAATCGCCAAGAAGGTGCATGAACTGGAATACCGTTATTTTTCTCAAGTAATTGAATCCTGGATCGAAAATATTCCGTTAAAGACCGTCTGACTAAAATTTAAACACTACTCATGAGTAAAAAAGTATTACTGATCCTGGGCGTTGCCCTTGTTGTTGTTATTGCGGGGTTGTTTTGGCTGAATTCACGGGGTCGTACGCTTAGTCCCTCAGGGTCTGCCAACATCACAGATGAAGATCTTACTGTAACCATCAAATACAGCCGCCCATCGATGCGCGGCCGAGTGGTGTTTGGTCCGGAAGGAAGCGATGCGCTTCTTCCCTACGGAAAATACTGGAGACTTGGAGCAAACGAGCCAACGACCATTGAATTCAATCGGGATGTTACATTTGGAGGCCGTTCTGTTCCCAAAGGAAAATACAGGATGTACGCCTTTCCCGGAGAAAATTCATTTGCGGTTGTTCTCAATACGGAGATCAGTGCCTGGGGCTATTCAGAGCCTGATTATTCAAAAGACCTTGTAAAAATTGAGGTGCCTGTGGCCAAGCAAGAAAGTCTTACAGAACAGTTCACCATTGAATTAACAAAAGCTGAAACAGTCCAGGTGGAAATCAAATGGTCCGATGTTTTACTGACCATACCTATCGGTAAATAATTGCAATTCATCGGAGCACTTGTTCACTTTTAGTATCTAGTTGACACGGAATTCATTTCCGATCTTATATTTGCAGCGTTTCAGGGGTGCCTTACTAATTCGGGCTGAGATTATACCCTAAGAACCTGATGCCGGTAATGCGGACGAAGGGAGGCAGTTTCGATACATCGAAACGTTTTACAGCAGGTCCCCTGCCCTGCTGAAGTTAATTGAACAACTATGTTACGGTTGGTTTTATTCTGGATTGTCATCTGTCCAACGTTGGTTTTTTCCCAATCACTGGTTCGAGGAATAGTACGAGATGCGCATACCGGCGAAATGCTTGCCGGAGCAACCATTCAAGTCGTAAACAAGGAAACACTATCGGCGATCAGCGATAACGATGGCAGGTTCACATTAGATGTAAGTGGAACTGTTGATGCAGAGATTGCCCTTACCATCCGTTATGTTGGATATGAAAGTCAGTCCATTACCATAAACAAGACGAAGAAAACCGATTTAATCATCGACCTCACACCAACTACCATACTTACGGAAGCCGTAATGGTTCGGGCAACCCGTGTGCAGGAAAAAATTCCAATGACGTTTTCATCACTTGAAAAACCACTCATTCGCAAGCAGAATTTTGGACAAGACATGCCGTTTGTTCTGCAATTCACTCCATCCGTTGTCAGCACAAGTGATGCCGGAACCGGAATTGGTTATACCGGCATTCGGATTCGTGGAAGTGATGCCACACGAATCAATGTGACCATCAATGGAATTCCGTACAACGACAGTGAGAGTCAGGGGGTTTTTTGGGTAGACATTCCGGATATCGCCACCTCGTCGCAAAGCATTCAAATACAACGCGGAATTGGAACATCGGGAAATGGAGCGGGAGCATTTGGAGCAACGATCAATCTTCAAACGAATAACCTCAACGAAAAACCCTATTTGGAACTTATTCAATCTGCCGGATCCTTCAACACTTTGAGAACTACCGTTGGTGCAGGCACAGGTAAAATGAAAAACAACTTGTCGTTTGATGCCCGTTTTTCGAAAATCAATAGTGATGGTTTTATCGATCGGGCAACTGCCGATCTCGCTTCGTATTATACCTCAGCCGGTTACTACGGCGATAAGACCATCATCAAAGCCATTTTCTTTGGTGGATGGGAACGCACCTATCAAAGTTGGTATGGTGTTCCCGAAAGCCGATTGAGGAGTAATGCACAAGCAATGCTTGAAACTGCCTCAACAGAAGGCTGGAACGAAGAGCAAACACAAAACTTACTAAACTCAAATCCGCGCACCTTCAATATTTATACATACGAAGACCAGGTTGATGATTACGACCAACATCATACACAACTACATTTTTCCAGAAGATTCAAACCAGGTCTGACCGGAAATCTTTCGTTGCATTACACCAGAGGTAAAGGCTTCTATGAAGAATTCAAGGATGGAGAATATGCCGCAGATTATGGAATCTCTACGACCCTTCCCTCCTCAGAGACTGACTTGGTTAGAAGAAGATGGCTTGACAACCACTTTTACGGCACCACATGGTCACTACAGCTGGATAAGGGAAAGGTGAATTCGGTATTTGGAGGGGGATGGAACTTTTATGACGGAGATCATTACGGTGAGGTGATTGATGCAGGCACAGCTCAGGTATTTCCTGAATTACCATACCGGTACTACTTCAACAATGGAAAAAAATACGATCTGAGCGTTTACTGGAAAACGGGTTATGCATTAACAGATAAAGTTTACCTGTTTGGCGATCTTCAGTATCGCGGTATCGACTACAAAGGAAATGGAATTGAGAGTGAGCAAGAGTCTGTTGATTTTTCCAATCGCTACCATTTTTTCAATCCAAAGGCAGGGCTTACTTGGGAATTCCGCAACAACTGGCAATGGTACTCTAGTTTAGCCGTTGCCAGTCGAGAGCCTGTGCGTAATGACATCATTGATGCTTTAGGAGCATCAGCGCCACGGCCAGAGCGCTTGTATGATTTGGAAGCAGGATTCCGCCACCGCACTTCTACTGTTGCCTTCCAGGCCAACTACTACTACATGAACTATAAAGATCAACTGGTCCTTACCGGAGAGCTCAATGATGTTGGTGCCAATCTTAGAGTGAATGTTCCGGAAAGCTTCCGTACAGGTATAGAGCTTGATGCGGATGCCCGTATTACTTCCAAATTGAGATGGCAGGCCAACCTCACAATCAGTAGAAACAAAATCAAAAAATTTGAAGAGGTGCTATACGACTACGGAGATAATTTTGATGGGTTCAACATCGTCCGTAATCAATACACCAATACCGATATTTCTTTTTCTCCTGAGGTGATCAGTGGCTCTCAGCTATCCTGGAAAATGGCTCAGCCATTCGAAATAGCCTGGCTATCGAAATATGTTGGTGAGCAGTTTCTCGACAACACCTCAAATAGAAGTCGGAAAATCGACAGTTATTTTCTCAACGATCTTCGGTTAACGTGGACACCTACGGTAAAAAAATTGCGCGAAGTTTCGCTTAGCCTGCTGGCCGCCAATGTGTTCAATGTAGCCTACGAATCAAATGGCTACACGTATGGTTTTCTGGGAGGCTCCACAACCTATCGTCAGAATTTTTACTACCCCCAGGCGGGCAGAAATTTTCTGGCCATGCTCACCCTCCGTTTGTAAAGGCCTGGGATAGCAGGTAAAGGCAGAAAGCTTTAATTTGTCTTTCCTAAACCCCTCGACATGGATGCAGAGATACGGGATGTGATGATTCATTTGGTTGGAAACAAATCTCAGGATCAGGAATTATTCCTGTCCGAGCGGCCGGCTAATCTCGATGAAGAAGTTCGCCTGAAATTGGGACCCTATTTTCTCAATCGTTTTGGTCACACCTTCGAGCATTTTCGGTTTTCTGATCAGCCACAAAATAGCGTGGTTGCAGATGAGGCCAAAGGTCTGTTTGAAGATCCCGCAAGTCTTCCGGAAAGATCCAAACGCCTGGCTGCCCACCTATATGCCTGCTCTACGCATCCACGCATCAAAGCAGGTGAACTTTATGTAACGATGCTCGACGGTTATCCTTTCGAAGGAGAGGCCGTACGCGCCATCGGAATCTTTAAGACAGAGCTCAAAAATGGATACTTTGAAGTAAAGCGATCTGCCGCATCTGTAGCCATGGCCTACCGTGAAGGGATTGACATCAATAAATTTGATAAAGGTTGTTTGATTCTGGAACATCCTACGGAAGATGAACTTGTCGTTATGATTATTGACCAGCAAAGCCGGGGCGATGAGGCCGTATACTGGCGTGAGCACTTCCTTGGTCTGCAACAACGCAAAACAAATTTCAGCATGACTAATCTGGCCTTACAGTCTACGCGGGAATTTGTTTCGGATTATTTAGACCAGGAGTTGGACATTTCGAAAACAGAAAAAATCGATTTAATGAATCGATCCGTCTCTTACTTTAAAGAGAACGAATCCTTTGATAAAAGAAGCTTCGAAGAGACGGTATTGGAAGATCCGGAAATCATCAGCAGCTACAGGCGATACCGTCAGGATCGGTTACAGCGCTCCGAGCCACTTCCTGATGAATCGTTTGGGATTTCAATGCCGGCTGTAAAACAGCAAGCCAAAGTCTTTAAGAGTGTGCTGAAGCTTGATCGAAACTTTCACATCTACATCCACGGTAACAGAAACCTGATCGAACGAGGGGTCGATGAAGCGGGACGAAAATTTTATAAAATCTACTACGAGAGCGAATCCTGATTCAGAATCACTTCTTATTGAAGTGTTTCAGTTTGATGACTTCGGTTTCCTTTAAGAATCTCCACTTACCGCGTGCCAAATCTTTCTTGTCGAGTCCGGCATACACTACCCGATCAAGCTTGACTACCTGATAATTTAAGGCTTCGAATATTCGCCGAACAATCCTGTTCCAGCCAATATGGAGCTCAATTCCAACGGTCTTACCGGAATCGTCCACAATAGCGAGGTCATCAACCACAGCACGGCCTTCTTCAAGAAAAATGCCTTCACGTATTTTTTGCAAATCGGCTTTGGTCAACGGACGGTCGAGATCGACTTTATAAATCTTTCGAACGTTATACGAAGGATGCGTCAGCTTTTCGGCCAACTCACCGTCATTGGTAAAGAGTAACAATCCGGTAGTGTTGCGGTCTAAGCGACCAACGGGATACACTCTTTCCTTGCAAGCACCGGCAATGAGATTCATTACCGTATTACGTTCCTGTGGATCCTCCGTTGTGGTGATAAATCCTTTCGGTTTATTCAGCAAAATATAAACAGGCTTTTCAGCGGTAAGCTTTTTGCCTTCATAGCGAATGTCGTCGGTGCGCTTAACCTTGTAGCCCATCTCGGTAATGGTTTGACCATTTACCGTAACCAGACCCATAGTGATCAGATTATCCGCCTCACGACGGGAGCAGATACCGCTGTTTGAAATGTACTTATTCAAACGAATTTCATCCGATGCTGGCTTCTCCTCTGCAGAGGAGCTCTCTCTGATGAATTTACGTTGTCTTGAAAGACGGGATTGAACAAAAGACTTTTTATCCTCATCCGCACCTCTTGGTTTTCTTTTTGAAAAATCTGGCTTACCAAATGGCTTGCCATAATATGGAGAGCGCTTGCGTTCTTCTTTTGGTTTTTCATCATCGCGTTTGAATCCACGTGTTGGTGCACCAAATTTTTTAGGGCCACGAGGTGCGCGGCGCTCAAAACTTTCGCCACGTTCACGACCTTCGCGACCTTCGCGTCCTTCAAAGGAGCGGCCTGGTCGAGAGTAAGACCGTTTTCCAGAATCTTCGCGGTCATCTTCGCGCCTACGAGTTCCAAACTTGGATCCTCCTGAAAAACTACGGCCACCGGGTCCACCTGAAAACTTTCGACCTCCTGATGGAGAAGAAAACTTTCGGTCGCCCGTTGATGAAAACTTGCGATCACCCGAAGACGAAAACTTGCGATCACCTGACGATGAGAACTTGCGGTCACCCGATGATGAAAATTTACGATCGCCTGATCCAGACTTACGGTCTGATGCGCGTCCGGGACCTTTACTGCCTGGAGACGACCTTCCTTTACCCCTTCCGGGTTTCTGATACGCCATTGATGTGGGGTTTACAGGATACTAACTAATTAATTTCCGGGTGAGCCTTCAGCCGGTGTTCCGATGGAATTGATTTCCTGAGAAAAGTCTTTAGGAGTTGGCAACTCATTGATGTCACTAATCCCAAAATATTCCATGAATTTAGGACTTGTTCCATATAAGATCGGTCGACCAACGCCTTCCGATTTTCCGAGAATTTCTACTAAGCCCTTGTCCAATAATTTTTGAACTGCGTAGTCACAGTTGACGCCGCGAATATTTTCAATTTCCGTTTTACTGATCGGTTGACGATAAGCAATAATAGCAAGTGTTTCCATGGCAGAAACGGACAGCCTTTTTTTAGACTGCTGCTTTAACAGGATACCGATGCTGGCTTGATACGCAGGCTTCGTGAGAAATTGATAACCACCGGCCGACCGGTAAATCTGGAAAGCATATTCTTCAGCCGCATACTTCTCTTCCAGCTTCTTAATGGCATTGATGATATCGTCTTCCGGGATATCGGCATTGAACATTTCGCTCAGGCAATTTTTCAGATCAACCAATTTAATGGGTGACGGCGAACAGAAAATAAGCGCCTCAATATGGTTGATCAAAAAATCCATAATTATTAAATCAATCTTTGTTCATCATTTTAGCCTCGATGGACTGAGTCGTATGCGGAACAGCAATGAGTCTCTCTTTAGAGATGAGCTTACCGGTAACTGAACAAACCCCATACGTACCATTCTTGATTCGCACTAAGGCATTTTCAAGATTGGTAATATACTTCTGCTGGCGAGCGGCCTGCTGACCAAGATTTTCTTTTTCAGCAGTCTCAGCTCCATCCTCAAGAACCTTCGTATTTCCGCCTGAAGTACTGTCGGTACCTTCATCGTTATTTCGATTGAGCGTTTCTTTCAAAATGCGAAATTCTTCACGGGCCTTATTCAGTTTTTTAGAAATCAATTCTTGAAACTCCTTCAGCTCTTCATCGGAGTACCGTGTTTTATTTTCATCCTGCTCTACTGTTTTAGCAGGTTTATGTGCTATAGGTCGTTGATTCACAATTGGAAAAATGTTCAGTTTAAGGTTGGCCGGAGATGGCTTCATATCCGGCTTTACTGGCTTTTCTGCCGCAGATGAGGACTTTTTAACAGCCTTATTCACCGGCTTAGGAGCAGGTTTTGGAGTAATCTTTGGTGCTGGAGCAGCCTTCTTAGGCTTGGCCACCTTAGCCTTGGGGGCGGCCTTTTTGGCTTTGGCAACAGTTTTCTTAGGCTTGGCGGCCTGCTTGACTTTAGCCTTTTTAGCAGGTTTTGGAGCGGTTTTCTTCTTTGTTTTAGCCATAATGCAACACCAGTTTGATGGGAAAAAATGTTTGCAAAAGTAGGAAGGGGTGACAAAAACAAAAAAAGAATTTTATACATACCCTTTGACTCATTTAACAACCACCACTCGAAATCGATAACGTCTCCGATAACCAGAGTCATTGTAAAGATCAATTGTCAGAACATACATTCCTGGATCTACAGCCCGTCCATCCGAACGATCACCATCCCAACGGATAAAACCCGAACGCCCCAGATTCTGATTATCTGCAACCTCCTTGATTAACCTACCGTCAAGATCAAAGACCTGAACATTTGAAAAAATGTCTGATTCAGGAAGCAGGAACATAATTCGGGTAAATTCATTACCGGATCCTATCGAAAAAATCTCAGGTTCCACCGAAACTTCTGCCTCAGCAACACTTCCTGCCGAAAAAACAGAGTTGCGGAATCCCGGAGTTGCTTTTCCAAATGCCGCGCTTCGCCAATTATCCGATCCAGCTGTTGGAGCAATGGGGTCTATGCGCTCCAATGAAACACCTTCCTCGTTACGAATCATCTGAAGGTGAAACTTTTCAGAATACTGAAAAGCATCAATCATTTTTCCATCAGCATCTGAAAGGATTATCATCCCTTCATCATCCGGCAAAGACGGAAGCTCCGTCTCCCTTAAAACTGAATCTGGAATTGCTGGGTAAAAAATTTTCAATGCATCGACGTCACTTGTGAAAACTAAGTACCCTCCCGGAGGAAGCTGTACAGTTGGTATACTTTTTCGATCCGCGCTGGTCTCAGATAATTGATTGCTGAACGACCAGTCACGAATTCGAATGTGTTTATCCGATCGATTAAATAATTCCACAAAATCAACTCCTCCCGGAAGTGGATTAAATAAAATTTCATTAAGCACCACATCCAGCGGCTCAGCCATTTCTGGTTTAAAAAATTTTTTTCTTCCTGCGTTTGGCTCGATCAGATTTCCTGGACAATCGCGAATGCCTGTTACCTGAAGTGTGTATTGAATTTTTTCTTCAAACTTTTCTGAAAAGGAAAGTTGAAGCTGATTTCGGTCGGTAAAAATCAGACTCGAATAATCCCTGATCGTAGGAGTAACTTTAAATACAGCCGATTCTGCTAAGGGATACTCCAAGGGCTCATTAAATGTGATTACTAAAACAGAATCGGTCAACACCTCCACATCATTTAAGGTTGGAGAAAATCGATCGGGTCGGGAGGCCAAAACAGAATTCTGTTTCCCCGGCGTTCCACCAATTGGATGTTCTGAGGAAGTCCAATTTTCCTCCCATCGGCAAAAATCATCTGGATCGATGCGCTCCAACGACCACCCACCCTCAGCTTTACCCTCAGCAGCGTGCCAGGAAGAGCGATAAAATAAAGAATCGATCAAGACCTCACTGGCATTATATACGAAGAGGCGGTCAGAGGAATTGTTTAAGGAAGGAAAATCAGAAACAGTAATTACCGGCTCGGAAAAGCCAAAGGCTTTTTCACTGGAAAGAATAATGACTTCGCCTGGTGGCAAAATTCGACGAGGAAGTATGGCCGTTGAAGAACCGTCCGTTACTTTCCAGTTTTCCAGATTAATATAGCGCGAGGATCGATTTAATAATTCTATAAACTCAAATTCTGGCAAGCCAACAACAGGTAAAGGATCAGATAATATTTCATTAAACACTACGTCATGAAAAATTCCGTCGTAGGGAATAAGGTAGAGGAGTGTAATGTTTCTTTCCGAAAATAGGTTACCTGAAGTATCTGCAAGACCACTTATTCGCAGCTGAATTTCAACACCTTCCTTCATGGACTGAATGGCGAGCCGCACTGTTTGCTGATCGGGCAAAAGCCTAGCTTCCAAAATCTCATAGCCAGATTCACGTATGGTAAAATTACGGGTATCTGTGGCCGTAGAGGCCAATAGTGGCTCGTCAAACTCCAGAAGAACCTGGTCAGCAGCCGTAACCCTGAAGTCTGTGAGTTCAGGGGCTTCCCGATCCGGCCAAGGGTAACCGGTCACCAGAAAATCATCAAAATGAAATTTGTCGGAGCGCGTTGAGGTAAAGGTGCACATGATGCCAAACCAATTTGAAATTTTATGTGTGTCATCGCGGGCTATACCTTCCAACGTCCACTCCAAATGATCCTCTGTTTTAGTATACACCACCCAATTGCCAAGATCATCCGTAGCAGCGCGAAGCCGTAAACGAACAGCTGAAAGATCCAAAGCCCCATCTCTCCCATCAATGATCTTTGTTCGCCCTGACCCTGTCTGACGATACAAGCTGACTTCATCCGTAGTATTTCCAATCATTAAAAAGTAACCATTAAGAGGTCCGGCCAAATCCGGGCGATCCGAGGTCAGATAGATCTTTATAAAATTGGATGAGGAGGGATTGAAATCCATTTGAACCAAGAATTCCCATTGAGCCTTAAATCGTGCAGTGGAAGGAGTGGCCATCCAGGCCTTACCTGCAATGGCCGGAGCGTTTAAATGAAGTTCCCCTGAAACAACATCGAAGAAAGTAGTGTCTCCATACCAAACTGGAGAACGGGAAAAATTTCCGTCAGAAAAATCTTCAGCAACCTGAGCATTTAGAGCTCCGCTGATCAGAAAAAGGAGGGCCAATTCAAAAGATCGCATTTCGACGAAAATTAGCGCACATCAAGAATGCCTCGCTAGCATGGTTGAACTATAGCCATTCCAGCCAGAGATTCGCTAGCGTCTGGATATACTGCACCATTCAACGGATGAACGAACACCTGTTGGGAAGAAAAGATTTTAGCCGAATGATCGGGACTGTCGGAGAGTGCGTTAGTTTTGCGCAAAATTTTACCACTATGCGTCTAGCCATCGTAGGTGCCACCGGATTGGTGGGACAGGAACTGTTAAAGGTTATTGAAGAGAGAAATTTTGAGTTCGACGAATTGCTCTTAGTAGCCTCGAGCAAGAATGTTGGAAAAAAAATAAGTTATAAAGGCAAGGAACACGCGATCGTATCCATGGAAGCAGCGGTTGAAGCCGCGCCTGATGTAGCTATTTTTTCGGCTGGTGGCAGCACGTCGCTGGAGTGGGCTCCAAAATTTGCCAATCGCGGAACAGTAGTAATTGATAACTCATCTGCCTGGCGAATGGATCCAAATAAAAAACTAATTGTTCCTGAAATCAACGGATCGGCCATTACCGCAGAAGATAAAATCATTGCCAACCCCAACTGCAGTACCATCCAGATGGTGATTGCACTGGCTCCGTTACATAAGCGTTACAAGCTGAAACGCATTGTGGTCTCAACCTATCAGTCGGTTACCGGAACGGGTAAGGATGCTGTAGAGCAATTAATGAACGAGCGCCAGGGTATTGAAGGCGTTAGAGTTTATCCATACCGTATTGATTTAAACGCTTTACCCCACATCGATGTTTTTCAGGATAATGGTTACACGAAGGAGGAAATGAAGATGGTTAAGGAGACCCATAAAATTCTTGGAGACTCAACCATTGGCATTACCTCAACCACCGTTCGCATTCCTTCCATTGGCGGTCATTCTGAAGCAGTGAATGCAGAGTTTCATGAGGAATTTGATTTGACAGAGGTGAGAGCCATTCTCGAAACAGCCCCCGGAGTCGTTGTGCAAGATGACGTCAAAAAGAACATTTACCCCATGCCGATTCTTTCGCACGGTCGGGATGAAGTGTTTGTCGGACGTATCCGCAGAGACGAATCACAGCCAAAAACGCTGAATTTATGGGTCGTAGCTGACAATTTGCGCAAAGGGGCTGCCACTAATGCGGTGCAAATCGCTGAATTCATGCGTTCTGCGGGTTTGGTACGTTAATTGATTCTTAGAGGCTAATTTTGTCAAAATAAAACCCAATATGAGTAAAGGACTTATCACAGCCTTGTCGGTAATCGGCGGGCTCATTTTAATCGTAATCATTTTCGTAATGTGGGGAACAGGCGTTTACGACAATGCCGTTCGCGTTCAGGAAGAAGTCAATGAAAAATGGGCAGACGTGCAGGCTACTTACCAGCGTCGTGCAGATCTGGTTCCAGCCTTGGTTGAAACGGTAAAAGGTGCCGCCGAAAACGAGCGAGGCATTTTGACTTCTGTAACCGAGGCCCGCGCCGGAATCGTAAATGCGAAAACTCCCGAGGACTTGGAAATCGCAGGGCGCAAAATCAACACAGCCATCAATCTGGCGTTTGAGGCCTATCCGCAAATTCGTTCAACGGAAAATTTTCAGGATCTGCAGGCTCAGCTTGAAGGAACAGAAAATCGAATTAACGTTGCGCGTCAGAACTATAACGAGTCAATTAAAAATTACAACACCTATGTACGAGGCTTCTTTAAAAGAATGGCCTTAAACATGTTTGGTGGAGGCGAAGATTTCTCCGTACGGAAAGGTTTCGAAGCCAGTGCAGCAGCACAGGAAGCGCCGAAGGTTGACTTCAGCAAACCGTAGGAATTCTTTAGGATTAACCAGAAAACAAAAAAGCCGGCACGTGCCGGCTTTTTTTATGATCAAATTTCCTGATTACAAGGATCGTTTAACCTCACGAATCTCAAAGCTTTCGACAACATCGCCTACCTGCATGTTGTTGAAGCCTTCAATTCCGATACCGCAATCAAATCCGGATTTGACTTCACCCACATCCTCTTTAAATCGCTTCAGTGAATTGAGTTTTCCGGAATACAGCACAATACCATCACGGATCAGGCGAATAGGGTTAGAGCGCTTGATAAATCCGTCGGTAACCATGCAACCGGCAATCATGCCGATCTTACTAATCTTGAATACCTCTCGAATCTCCGCATTTCCAACAATAACTTCCTGGGTCGTCGGAGCCAATAAACCTTCCATGGCATCCTTGACTTCATTGATGGCATCGTAGATGATGGAGTAGAGTCTGATTTCAATTTCTTCGTTTTCAGCAAGACGCCGGGCCGGAGCCGACGGACGCACTTGGAAACCAACGATGATGGCATCTGAAGCAGAAGCCAGCAGAACATCGGACTCAGAGATCTGTCCTACGCCGCGGTGCAGAATATTTACCTGAATCTCAGGAGTAGATAGCTTCAAAAGTGAATCTGACAATGCTTCCACTGAACCATCCACGTCGCCTTTGACAACAATATTGAGCTGCTTGAAACTTCCAATAGCCAAACGGCGTCCAATTTCGTCGAGTGTAATGTGCTTCCGCGTGCGAATAGACTGCTCACGCTGCAACTGCGCACGTTTTGATGCCAGTTCACGGGCCTCACGATCCGTTTCGAAGATGGAGAATTTCTCACCAGCTTGAGGTGCACCATCCAAACCAAGAACCTGTACCGGAGTGGCAGGCCCTGCTTCTTTAATGCGTTTTCCGGTATCGTCATACATCGCTTTTACGCGTCCGTAATTTGATCCGGCCAACATGATGTCACCGATATTTAACGTACCAGTCTGTACCATGATGGTGGCCACATAACCACGTCCTTTATCCAGCGAAGCTTCAATAATGGTTCCGGTAGCCGTGCGGTCAGGGTTGGCCTTCAGGTTGAGCATTTCTGCTTCCAAAAGAACCTTATCCAAAAGTTCATCAATACCTTTTCCGGTTTTGGCTGAAATTTCCTGACACTGATACTTACCACCCCACTCTTCTACAAGAATATTATTCTTGGAAAGCGACTCACGAACCTTATCAGGATTAGCCGAGGGCTTATCAATCTTATTAATGGCAATCACAATCGGAACACCGGCAACCTGTGCATGGTTGATGGCCTCTTTCGTTTGTGGCATCACATCATCATCGGCAGCCACAACAATAATGGCAATGTCGGTGAGTTTGGCGCCGCGAGCACGCATCGCAGTAAAGGCTTCGTGACCAGGCGTATCGAGGAATGCAATTTTGCTCCCACTTTTGGTGGTTACATCATATGCTCCGATGTGCTGCGTGATGCCCCCTGCTTCCTGTGCCGTTACTTTTGTGTTGCGGATAAAATCAAGTAAAGAAGTTTTACCATGGTCAACGTGACCCATAATCGTAACGATAGGTGCACGTGGTTTTAGTTCATCATCAGAATCTTTAACTTCCTCAATAACTTCCTCTTCGGCCGAAGTAAACTGAACTTCGTATCCGAACTCATCTGCAATAACCGTGATGGCTTCTGCATCCAGTCGCTGGTTAATGGAAACGAACATACCCAGGCCCATACAGGTTGAGATGACTTCATTCACAGAAACGTTCATCATTGAAGCCAAATCGTTAGCCGAAATAAATTCGGTAACCTTAAGGATTTTTGAAGCCTGTTGCTCCTGAAGAATTTTCTCTTCTTCTGCATTAGAAATCGCCTGACGTTTTTCCTTGCGGTATTTAGCTCCTGAGAACTTCTTTTGACCACCGCTTAGTTTAGCCAGTGTAGCACGGATCTGGTCCTGAATTTCTTTTTCAGAAGGCTCGGCACGGTCGGTACGGGCAACACCACCACGGACTCCCGGTGTTACAGGTCGGGCACCTTTGGCGATTTCATTCACCTGAACGCGTTTGCGCGGGCGCTTACGGCGATCTTCCTCAGAAGTTCCGCCTGTCTTTTGCTGCGTAGGCAACTGAATTTTATCCAATACCTTAAGGCCTTGAAGTTTATCTGCCTTGGCTTTGATCAACTCCAATTCTTCTTTAGGGGCTGGGGCCGGCGCAGGTGTCGCGGAAGAGGCCGGTACCTCCTCTTTTTCTTTCTCTTTCTCCTTATTCTTTTCTACTGGAGGTTCCGGGGCAACAACTTCTGGCTTAGGTTCAAGGTCAATTTTACCAACGACCTTAAAGCCAACTTTTGGCTTTTCACGTTCGATTTTTTCTGGCTTAGGCTCTTCCTTGACCTTAATCTTTTCAGAACCAAGATTCTTAATGAGCACACTTTGCTCATCCTCTGTCTTTTTGCGAACAGGCTCTTTCTCCACTTTCGTGGTTAGAGTTTCGGAATGCTTCACGCCAATGGTAAGCCCGGAAGCTTCCATTTTTTCAGTGGCTGAAGAGGCAAACTCCTTTGCCAGGAGAGCCATCTGCTCAGGTGAGAGCTTGGCGTTGGGGTTGTTATCCACCACGTGTCCCTTCTTAGCCAAGAATTCAAGAATGGTGTTGTGGCCGACATTGAGCTTTCGTGAAGCTTGTCCCAATCGCGTTGATTTTTCCTCTGCCATGCAGTTTGTTTTTACTTAGTACTTAAGTCCTTAGTTCCTGTAACCTGGTGCCGCTTACTCCGTACTTTCAAATTCTTTACGAAGTATGGTCAGCACATTATCAATCGTTTCTTCTTCAAGATCCGTGCGGCGCAAAAGTTCCTCACGATCTGTATTCAAAACACTTTTTGCGGTATCGAGACCGATCTTGCGAAACTCAGCCAGAAT
The DNA here is from genome assembly GCA_049423005.1 of Cyclobacteriaceae bacterium. GTDB lineage: Bacteria > Bacteroidota > Bacteroidia > Cytophagales > Cyclobacteriaceae > ELB16-189. The sequence goes on along the minus strand of JBMSPY010000003.1, from coordinate 8,307 downwards.
CCAGTTCTCGATCTCATCGCCAAATTCCATCAAATCAACATCTTCCTCGCTGCCGACCACCTCGGTCTGTTCGCGGTAGACGTCAATTTCATATTCGGTTAACTTAATTGCCAACTTGATGTTCAACCCGCCTTTACCAATGGCTAGGGAAACCTGCTCAGGTTTCATGTAAGCCGTTACGTGACGGTTGTCCTTATCGATCTTCATGTTGGTGATCTTAGCAGGGCTGAGAGCACGCTGAATGTACAACTCCAGGTTTTCGGTGTAGTTGATGACATCGATATTTTCATTTTGCAATTCACGAACGATGGCGTGAATTCGGCTTCCTTTCATACCTACGCAAGCTCCTACCGGGTCGATGCGATCATCGTATGACTCTACCGCTACTTTAGCGCGCTCACCGGGCTCGCGTACCACTTTTTTAATGGTAATGAGACCATCGTAAACCTCAGGCACTTCCTGCTCAAACAGGCGGGCTAGAAATTCTGGTGCAGTTCTGGACAGAATGATTTTGGGATTACCGTTAATCATCTCCACTTTATGCACGATAGCGCGCACCGTATCTCCTTTACGGTATCGGTCTTTAGGAATTTGCTCACCGCGTGGGATGGTAATTTCATTGCCCTCTCCATCAGTAAGCAGAACTTCACGACTTAAAATCTGATAGACTTCGCCTGAGATAATTTCTCCCACAAGGTCTTTATACTTCTGATACAAAATATCTTTTTCCAGGTCCTTTACCTTTTGAATAAGGGTCTGGCGAGCAGTAGTTACTGCACGACGTCCAAAATCCTCCAGGTGAATTTCTTCGGCAACTTCTTCCCCCACTTCAAAATCCGGCTCGATTTTACGTGCCTCTTCGAGTGGAATTTTATCGAAGTCCCACACATCTTCAGAATCATCGTCGACAATTTCACGGAAACGCCAGATTTCAAGGTCACCCTTGTCGGCATTAACGATCACATCAAAATTTTCATCGGAACCGTACCTCTTTTTGATCATTGTCCTGAACACATCTTCCAGGATCCGGATCATAGTTGGCCGGTCGATATTCTTCTGCTTGGCAAAATCGGCGAACGATTCAATCAGAACACTTACATCCATAACGTGATTTATTTAAATGATACGAGTACAAATGTTTTTTTTATGTCTTTGAAAGAAAACTCTGTCAGTGAAGCCTGCTGAAGCTTTCCCTTTACTTTTTTTACCTCCTCTTCCAGTTGAAATCCTTCTGAGGTAATGGCTTTTAGCCGACCCTTTACGGTACGCCCGTCATTCAGCTCTACTTTTAGCTCCCGGCCAATGTGCTTGGGAAATTGGCGCTCCAATTTTAAGGGTTGATCGATTCCAGGGGTGGTGATCTCCAGGTTATAGTCCTCCAGGACTTTCAAACCGTCTATCCGCTGATTTAGTTCCCGGCTGATTTCGGCACAATCATCAATTGTAACACCTCGGTCGCCATCAATAACCATCCGAATTCTGCCTGTTTTGGTTGAGGAAACAGTCACATCCAGGACAAAAAATGGTCCTCCCTGAAGCAGATTTTCGGCTGCTTTTCGAATCTTTTCGGCAATTTCTTGTGCAGGATGCATAAACGAAGAGGGGACTCGCGGTCCCCTCTAGCTTTGATTTTAATACACTGCAAAGGTATATCAATTCCCGAAACCCGCAAAAAATGATTTTTGAGAGGAATTTTGGAATGATTTCATAATCCAAAATATAGCGTCACAACGCTTCAGAAAAATATTTTTAGGAGACTAAACCTCGTAAATAGGCCCCGTAACCGCTTTTTTCCAAAGGTTTAGCCAATTGAAGCAGTTGACCGTCATCAATAAATCCCATTCTCCAGGCTACTTCTTCGATACAGCCAATTTTTAGCCCCTGGCGTTCTTCAATGACCTGAACGAAGGTGCCGGCCTGTTGTAAGGACGCGAAAGTTCCCGTGTCAAGCCAAGCGGTCCCGCGGTTAATTAAACCAACTTTTAACTTACCGAGCTTCAAGTACTCTTTATTAACATCCGTTATTTCGAGTTCACCTCGAGGACTTGGTTTCAGATTGGTGGCAATTGAAACGACCTGATTGTCGTAAAAATAAATGCCCGGCACAGCGTAATTGGATCGAGGCTCCTTGGGTTTCTCTTCGATGGATACCACCTTGCCTAGCTCATCAAACTCAACTACTCCATAACGCTCCGGATCGTTAACATGGTAGGCGAAAATTACCCCCCCTTCCGGATCATTATTTCTTTGCAATAATTCACTGAAGCCGTTTCCGTAAAAAATATTGTCCCCTAGAATCAAGGCTACTTTATCATCTCCGATAAATTCTTTTCCAATAATAAATGCCTGGGCCAGACCTTCAGGCTTTGGTTGTTCAGCATATTGAAAAGTGCATCCAAGATTTTTCCCATCACCCAAAAGTCTTTTAAATAATGGAAGATCCTGTGGAGTAGAGATTATGAGAATCTCTTTTATTCCAGCCATCATCAAAACCGATAGCGGATAATAAATCATCGGCTTGTCGTAAACTGGCATCAGCTGTTTGCTGACCACCAACGTTAGCGGATGGAGCCTTGTGCCAGATCCTCCGGCAAGTATTATTCCTTTCATGGCGCTAATTTCTGAAAAAGCGTATTAACGTCCCTCGTACATATTCTGATAGTACGCCTGATAGGCGCCGGATGTAACACGGTCAAGCCATTCTTGATTGCTCAGATACCAATCTACTGTCTTTTCAAGACCCTGCTCAAATGTTACCGAAGGTTTCCAGTCTAAATCATTTTGAAGCTTAGTGGCATCAATGGCATAACGTAAATCATGACCCGGACGGTCTGTAACATAGGTAATGAGTTTGGCAGAAGTACCCTCACTTCTTCCCAACTTGGAGTCCATAAGCTTACACAGATGGTTCACCAAGTCAATATTTTTCCATTCGTTATTACCGCCAATGTTGTAGACAGATCCCGGGGCAGCTTGATGAAAAATGGTATCGATTGCTGATGCATGGTCTTCAACGAATAGCCAATCACGAACATTCTCACCTTTTCCATAAACCGGCAGCGGCTTTAATTTGATGATATTGTGAATCATCAACGGAATCAATTTCTCCGGGAAATGATTTGGACCATAGTTATTGGAGCACCTGCTGATAATTGTTGGAAAATGAAAACTTGAAAAATAAGAGTGAACGAAATGATCCGATGAAGCCTTTGAAGCAGAGTACGGTGAGCGTGGATCGATGGGCGTATGCTCTGTAAATTTTTCTCCGTGTTCGGCGCTGCCGTACACTTCGTCGGTAGAAATCTGGTAAAATCTTTTGGAGGAATCGTTACCCCAACTGCGTTTGGCGGCAATCAACAGGTTCAGCGTACCCATTACGTTGGTAGCAGCAAATTCCGCGGGGTCCTTTAACGACCGATCCACATGAGACTCTGCGGCAAGATGAATAACCCCGTCAAAAGAATGTTCACTGAAAAGTTTACCGAGAAAATCTACATCCAAAATATCGCCTTTAACAAAATGATAATTTGGGAGCTTATCAATGTCTTTTAGATTTTCAAGATTTCCGGCATACGTTAGCTTGTCTAAATTGAAGATCTGATCCTGCGGATATTTTTTAACAAACCGTCGGACCACGTGTGATCCAATAAAGCCGGCTCCGCCGGTAATTAAAATCTTCCTGGACATGTCTTAATTAATGAATGTACTCTTTAAAATTTTTGTGCTCCATTCGGTAAAGCTCTTCAGGCGGAAGGGCTTTAAAATATTCATAGGTAGTTGCAATTCCCTCTTTGCGGGGAACTTTTGGCGTCCAGTCCAGAATAGTTTTTGCCCTGGTAATGTCCGGTTGGCGAACTTTGGGATCGTCCTTTGGCAAGTCCTTAAAGACTATTTTTTGTTTTGTTCCAGTTAAGGCAATGATTTCCTTAGCAAAATCCAGAATGGTGATTTCATCAGGATTTCCAATGTTTACTGGCTCAGCAAAATCAGAGAGCAATAACCTGTACAAACCCTCAACCAGATCACTGACATAACAGAATGAACGCGTTTGGGATCCATCGCCAAAGACTGTCAGGTCTTCACCGCGAAGAGCCTGCCCGATAAAAGCAGGAAGCACGCGTCCGTCGTTGAGCCGCATACGCGGACCATAGGTATTGAAAATGCGTGCAATCCGTGTTTCAATTCCGTGATATGTATGATAAGCCATAGTCATGGCTTCCTGGAATCGTTTAGCCTCATCGTAAACACCACGCGGCCCGACAGGGTTAACGTTTCCGTAGTATTCTTCCTTCTGTGGGTGGATGAGTGGATCGCCATAGACCTCAGAGGTCGAGGCAATCATAATTCGCGCCTTTTTATTTCGCGCCAGCCCAAGCAAGTTGTGAATTCCGAGCGAGCCTACCTTTAGCGTTTGAATGGGTATTTTCAGGTAATCGATAGGGCTGGCCGGGGAAGCAAAGTGCAAAATGTAATCCAGCTTACCAGGAATATGAACAAACTTTGAAACATCGTGGTTATAAAATTCGAATTCTCGAAGTTTAAAAAGATGTTCAATATTTTTCAAATCACCGGTAATCAGATTGTCCATAGCTACTACCTCGTAGCCCTCGGCAATGAATCGATCACTTAAATGGGATCCCAGAAATCCAGCCGCACCGGTGATGAGTACTCTTTTTTTATTCATAACACTGCTTTACGTCCAATGCTTACGTATGTAAATCCTCGTTCTCTCATCGATTCAACATCGAACAAATTTCTTCCATCGGCGATAACCTTTTGTTTCATGACTCTTCCCAAATGTTCAAAATCAGGAGAACGGAATTCTTGCCACTCCGTAGCAATCAGTAAAAGATCAGCACCTTCGGCTGCAACCATTAGCTGGTCGTGATAGGTGATCTGATCACCAAAAATCTTACGGACATTTTCCATTGCTTCTGGATCATGGACACGGATAACGGCTCCATGTTGCAGCAAGATCCGGATGTTATCCAATGCAGGAGCCTCACGGATATCATCGGTCTGCGGCTTAAAGGCAAGTCCCCAAACAGCAATCACTTTTCCTTTCAGATCATTATTGAAATGCTTCAGTATAAACGGAATCAGCTTCGTACGCTGTTGCTCGTTGACACGCATCACAGAATCAAGAATGTGAAAGCGGTATCCCGCCTGATTTGCCGAGTGAGAAAGTGCCTGAACATCTTTAGGAAAACAACTACCACCATACCCGATTCCAGGGAATAAAAACCTCTTACCAATCCGGCTGTCGGAGCCCATTCCTTTTCGTACCTCGTCCACATTGGCCCCAAGTAATTCACACAGATTGGCGATTTCATTCATGAAAGAAATCTTAGCTGCCAGAAATGCATTGGCAGCATATTTGGTCAATTCTGCTGAGCGAATATCCATGAAGAAAATTGGATTCCCCTGACGAACAAATGGAGCATACAATTGTTCCATGATCTTCCGTGCCCGAGGCGATTCCGTTCCTATAACTACCCGTTCAGGCTTCATGAAATCTTCTATGGCTAAACCCTCCCGTAAAAATTCAGGGTTAGAAACTACGTCAAATTCAACTTGTGCATGTTTAGCCAAGCGCTCATGAACCTGCTCTCCGGTTCCTACCGGGACGGTGCTTTTATCCACAATGATGGTATACTGTTTTAGCATGCCACCCAATTGCTCGGCTACTCCGAGTACATATTTTAAATCTGCAGCACCATCGGCTCCGGGGGGCGTCGGAAGTGCCAGGAAAATAATCTCAGCATCTTTAATTCCTTCCTCTAAAGAAGAGGTAAATAATAATCTTCCCTGATTTTGATTTCGGTGAAATAATTCCTCAAGTCCGTTTTCATAAATCGGTACCTGGCCCGCATTCATTCGGGCTACCTTATCCTTATCAATATCAACACAGGTTACGTTGTTGCCCATTTCAGCAAAACACGTTCCTGTAACCAGGCCTACATACCCTGTTCCTACAACTGAAATTCTCATTTAAGTTAAATTTATAGTGACCAAACTTTGGCCAAAAGTAATAAACTAAGAAGCTGAATGCTAAACTAACAGATGTTAGGTTTAGCTACATTTTCTTGTCCACTTTACACAATCTCCGTAATCCTATTATATTTGCGCCCTCAGAAAAAAATCTAAGAAATGCCGTTAATTATTAATCTGAAAGAAAACGAGTCAATCGACAAGGCCTTGAAGCGTTTCAAAAAAAAGTTCGAAAAAACTGGAATTTTGAAGGAATTGCGTGCTCGCACCGCTTTTGAAAAGCCATCTGTCCGCCGCAGAAATGAAATTATCCGTGCGGCGTATAAGCAAAAAACCTACTACAGCGACCCCCAATAGACCGGTCCCCGCGTAGTCCTAACTATATCAGAAACCCCGGAAGGCCCTGCTTTCCGGGGTTTTTCTTTATATTCAATTGAACAAAACAACGTGCTGTGGAATTGAGTCCGGGATCGAAAATTTTTCTGAAATACCTTCAATTTGAGAAGCGAACCAGTCGCCACACCCTAATTAGCTATGAGACAGATCTGGCACAATTCGAATCCTATTTAAACAAAGCCTACGAGATTACTACCCCGGAGGGCGCCTCCCATCCCATGGTCCGTAGCTGGTTAATCGATTTGTCGGAGCAGGGAATCGGCCCATCGTCTATTAACCGAAAGATTGCCTGCTTAAGGAGTCTCTTTAAATTTTTACTGAGGGAACAGCGGATCTCTAAAAATCCGATGACAAAAGTCCGGGTTTTAAAAACGCCGAAACGGATCCCTCATTTTGTTCGTGACATCGAAATGATTGAGGTTCTGGATAACCGGGCAGAAGAGGAAGTCAATCACAAAAATCTGCGCAACCTGCTCATCATTGAGTTATTGTATGGCACAGGAATGCGTTTGTCAGAGTTAATTCATTTGAAAGAATCCGCAATAAACTTTCACGATCAAACGTTAAAAGTCTTGGGTAAGCGGAATAAAGAAAGGGTGATTCCTTTTTCTGCACCGCTGGCGGAACTGATTCGTTCCTACATCCGAATGCGGAATAAGGAAATTGAAAAAAAAGATCATGAATGTCTTTTAGTCACTGATGGTGGAGACCCTCTTTATCCGGTATTGGTAAATCGTCTGGTGAAGCAGATGCTCAAAGGAAAGTCCTCGGTAGAAAAAAAGAGTCCACACGTTTTACGGCATACATACGCCACACATTTGTTAGACAAAGGAGCTGAGATCAATGCGGTAAAAGAATTACTAGGTCACACCAGTTTGGCGGCTACGCAGGTATATACGCACAACTCTATGGAAAAGCTTAAAAAGGTTTTTGATCAGGCGCATCCAAAGGCTTAATATTTTGTTCAACTAAAACCCACCTGTTATGATTGTGAGAACCCATGCCATCCATTTCCATCCACAACAGAAGTTGATTCAATTTCTTCAGGATCATCTCGACAAGTTGGAAACCTTTTACAATCACTTTCAAAAAAGTGAGGTTTACCTACGCGTGAATAATGAGCCCCTCAACAATAAAACAGTAGAGATCCGTCTGGATCTTCCGGGTATCCAATTGTTTGCCAGCAGAAAGGCAGAGAGTTTTGAAGCGGGGATCATCGGTGCTACCAATTCTCTAAAATCTCAACTTAAAAAGCTGAAAAATAAGATTGTTAAAAAGCACCACAGGGGTTGATGGATAACCCTACAGAAAAATGAAAGGTCCGGGTTAATAAACTTAACCCGGACTTTTTTATTCCTGTACATCACAATTGACCTATTATGTTTGCAGTAAAATCATTGGTTTATGTGTGGAATTGTAGGTTACGTGGGCTCACAGCAGGCTTTCCCTGTTTTGTTGAGTGGTCTAAAACGTTTGGAATACCGGGGCTATGACAGTTCGGGAGTTGCCTTTCCTGATCCTAATGGAATACAGGTTTTTAAAAAGAAAGGTAAGGTTGCTGAATTAGAGCAAACCCTGATTGGTCATGGCCTACCTTATCAAACAGGAATTGGACATACACGTTGGGCTACTCATGGTGAGCCAAGTGATCGGAATGCCCATCCTCACCTATCCTCAAGTGGTCGATTTGCCCTAGTCCATAATGGCATCATTGAAAATTTTCACGTTCTTAAAAAAGATCTTCAATCAAAAGGATATGTTTTCAGAAGTGATACAGATACAGAGGTTTTATTAAACTTCATTGAGGACATCCTTCTTGAAAATCAATTTTCAATTGAAGAAGCCATGCGGGTTGCCTTACGTCGTGTGGTAGGGGCCTATGTAATTGTATTAATTGATTCTGCCGAACCGGGAACCCTG
>JBMSPY010000002.1:0-27885 GCA_049423005.1 Cyclobacteriaceae bacterium | reverse complement strand
GCGATGAAACTGGCTACCGATCATCCGGATCTGGTGAGTAAACTTGTGGTGGTTTATATTGTACCATAGCCGTAACCTCCGCATCACAACAAGATTGTGGAAGGCCTGCTTGCACTTAACGTGGAGGCACTTACGTCCCGACAGGAAGCTGATCTTCAATTGTCGGTACATGTACCCCAAAGTGATGTCAGACAATTTTTGTTGAAAAATCTATCCCGCAAGCCTCAGGGTGGATTTTCATGGAAAATAAATCTTCCGGTAATTGCTGATGCACTGGAAGACATTTTGGGTGATCCGGTTCATGGTTCCCCGTTCACAGGTCCGACTTTATTTCTTATGGGTTCCCGCTCCGATTATTATAAGCATGGAGATGAGGTACGAATTAAAACGCACTTTCCTAAGTTTGAATTGGATTTTCTGGAGACCGGGCATTGGGTACAGGCTGAGCAACCTGAATTATTTGTGAAGAGAGTGGTTACTTTTTTACAGAACTAAATTTTTTGGATGAAAAAAGGAACACTTTTTTTGATCCCAAATCTTATCGCTGAGATTCATCCCGATAAAATCTTTTCGTCTTTGTGGAGAGAGGAAATAGCCAGCCTTCGGTATTTCGTGGTCGAGGATCTAAGATCTGCACGACAGTTTCTCTCTTCATTAAAAATTTACGAAAACATCAGCACTTTATCTTTTCAAAAACTTGACCGTGAAACTTCGGTTCAGGAGATCCCGGAATTACTGAGGCCACTGCTGGAGGGATTCGATGTGGGCGTTTTATCTGAATCCGGAAGTCCCGGTGTAGCTGATCCGGGTGCGTTGGCTGTTCAATGGGCACATGACCACGAGGTTCAGGTTCGGCCTCTGGTTGGACCATCATCCATACTACTTGCGCTTATGGCTTCCGGTTTGAATGGTCAGCGGTTTTCGTTTCATGGTTATTTGCCTATCCAGGATAAAGAGCTTTCAACAGCCGTGAAGCGATTGGAAAGGGAATCTCGTGAGGGAAACGTTACGCAGATATTTATAGAGAGTCCTCATCGTAATGCAAAGCTGTTGGCAACTTTAAAGCGGCAGCTGTTGCCCGAAACTCGGCTTTGTGTGGCCTGCGATTTAACAGGAGCACAAGAGAAGGTTGTTTCCTTACCTATAAGAAAGTGGCCTGTATGGGATTTGCCGAAAATGCCTTGCATATTCCTGTTTCTTGCATGATTTAGTCCTTTATATTTGCGGCTCGGTTTGAGCCGTCCGTTCCCCATTAGAAACCAACACTTATGCCATATTTATTTACCTCCGAATCTGTATCCGAAGGACATCCGGATAAAGTTGCCGATCAGATTTCCGATGCGTTGATCGATCATTTCCTGGCCTACGACCCTCAATCTAAAGTTGCTTGCGAAACGCTGGTAACAACCGGTCAGGTAGTACTTGCCGGTGAGGTAAAATCTAAAGCGAATCTTGATGTTCAGGAAATTACACGTGCAGTCATTCGTAAGATTGGCTACACCAAGGCTGAATACATGTTTGAAGCAAACAGCTGCGGAATTTTCTCAGCCATTCATGAGCAATCTCCAGATATCAATCAGGGGGTAGAGCGTAAGAAGAAGGAAGACCAGGGAGCCGGCGATCAGGGTATGATGTTCGGTTATGCGACGAACGAAACTGATAATTTCATGCCGTTGCCCTTAGAGCTTTCTCATCTGCTACTGCGTGAGCTTGCGGCCATTCGCCGGGAAGGCAAGGTTATGACCTACCTGCGTCCAGATGCCAAGTCTCAGGTTACGATTGAATACAACGACGAGCGTAAGCCCATGCGTATCGATACGATTGTCATTTCTACTCAACATGATGACTTCGCTGATGATGCAACCATGCTTAAAAAAATTCGTGAGGATGTAATTAATATTCTGGTGCCTCGCATCAAGAAGAAGTTACCGGCACGAATTCAGAAACTTTTTGGTTCAGACATCAACTACCACGTTAATCCTACCGGAAAATTTGTGATTGGCGGTCCACATGGCGACACTGGTTTGACCGGAAGAAAAATTATCGTGGATACTTATGGCGGCCGAGGTGCACATGGTGGTGGTGCCTTCTCTGGTAAAGATCCTTCCAAGGTAGACCGTTCTGCGGCCTATGCAACACGACACATTGCAAAGAATATGGTAGCTGCAGGCCTGTGTGATGAAGTGCTGGTGCAGGTAGCGTATGCCATCGGTGTTGCAGATCCTGTTGGTCTTTATGTCAACACCTCTGGCACGGCGAAAGTGAACATGACCGATGGGGAGATTGCCGGTAAAATCAATGAGATCTTTAACATGCGTCCTTACTTTATTGAAAAGAGGTTTAATCTCCGGACACCTATTTATGCTGAAACAGCGGCTTACGGACATATGGGTCGTGAAAGCAAGGTTGTGGAGAAAACCTTTGTAGGCAGGGATGGAGTTAAAAAAGTTAAAGTCGAGCTCTTCCCATGGGAAAAGCTTGATTACGTGGGTAAGATTAAAAAAGCGTTTAAGCTTAAATAAGTTTTGTTCCAGGACATCCAAAAAACGGCAGGTTTATCCCCTGCCGTTTTTTATTATCCCTAAAAGAAGTCATAAAATTTCATCCGGCGCACTACATTTGACGTCGATGTTTGAAATGCATTTTTCCGCTCAAACGATAGAAGTTTTATTCATTGGGTATTCCTTATGAAAAAAAGGTGGATATACCCTCCGGAGCCTTCGGCAGAAAAAATTTCTGAATTATCCGGATCTATTAATGTAAGTCCTGCACTTGCTTCGATTTTGTTGAAGAGGGGCATCTTCAATCTGGAGTCGGCTAAAAATTTTTTTCGTCCGGATCTCTCGATGCTTCATGATCCTTTTTTAATGAAGGACATGGATAAGGCCGTTGATCGGCTAAAGCAAGCGATTGATTTAAGGCAACGTATTCTTGTTTTTGGTGATTATGATGTAGACGGCACAACCTCTGTTGCTCTTGTCTATGGTTATTTGCAAAGTCTGGAGGCAGATTGCCTCTACTATATTCCTGATCGGAATAAAGAGGGTTATGGAGTTTCGGAGGCTGGAATTGACTGGGCCATTCAGCAAAAAGTCAATTTGATTATTACAGTGGACCTTGGAATCAAGTCTTCAGGTATGGTGGAAAAAGCCAGCCGTGCAGGCATTGACTTTATCATTTGTGACCACCATTTACCAGATGAGCACATCCCTTCTGCACGTGCAGTATTAGATCCAAAACAATCGGATTGCCTCTATCCGTATAAAGAATTGAGCGGCTGCGGAATTGGATTCAAACTTCTTCAAGGATTTGCACAGAAGTATGGTCAGGAACAGCAGTTATTTTCTTATTTGGATTTGGTGGCGGTTAGTATTTCTTCGGATATCGTTCCGCTCACTGGGGAAAATCGTGTGCTCACTTTTTTTGGATTGAAACAGTTGAATGAAAATCCCCGACCTGGACTTAAAGCCCTGATCGAAAAGTCCGGTGTAGCACGAGCTTTGGATGTATCGTCAATTGTCTTTACGCTGGGTCCCCGATTCAATGCCGCCGGTCGAGTAGCTCATGCTAACGGCGCGGTTGAACTACTTTTGTCTAATGATTTAGAAACAGCACGAGAACATGCTGGAAAAGTTGATATCAGCAACCTCGAACGAAGAGGGCTGGACCTATCTATAACAGAAGAGGCTCTTTCTATAATCTCCACTGATCCGACTTTTGAACAAAAAAAATCAACGGTACTTTTTCGTGAAACCTGGCACAAGGGGGTGATTGGTATTGTGGCCTCACGCGTACTTGATAAACATTATCGTCCGACGGTGATTCTGACCCTATCGGATGGAAAAATTACGGGATCGGCACGCAGTGTGGAAGGTTTCGATTTGTATGCTGCCCTTGACCAATGCAAAGATCTTCTGGAGAAGTTTGGTGGGCATCGGTATGCAGCAGGATTGACCATGCCTCTGGAAAACCTGGCGCTTTTCCGTCAGCGTTTCGAAGATGCAGTTGCCAGGTCGATTACGTTGGAGATGCTTACTCCAGCCATCACGATTGACGCTGTGCTGAGTCTTGACCAGATTAGCTGGTCATTTTATAAGGTTACCGAGCAAATGGCCCCGTTCGGTCCTCAAAATTTGCGGCCTGTATTTGAGACCCGAAACCTGAAATCTTTTGGAATTCCATCCTTATTGAAGGAGCGGCATTTGAAATTTAAGGTTCAATCCAACGCCAATCAGCGGTTGATGGATGCCATCTGCTTTGATCGGCCAGATCTTTTTGAATTGGTGAGTTCTGGGCAACCTTTTAATATGGTCTATACCGTTGAAGAAAATACATTCAACGATGTAACTTCGCTGCAGATTCGTGTCCGGGATATACAGCCGGCCATTAGTTGAGCACCATGAAACTTCACGCCGAAGGACTTTTAAAAACCTATAAAAAGCGGACGGTTGTAAATAACGTATCCATTGAAGTAGGACAAGGAGAGATCGTCGGGTTACTTGGACCAAATGGTGCAGGAAAGACAACAAGCTTTTATATGATCGTTGGCCTTATTAAGCCAAACGATGGAAAAATATTTTTGAACGGTCAGGATATAACCGATATGCCGATGTATCAGCGTGCACGTTTGGGCATAGGTTACCTGGCGCAAGAAGCATCCGTTTTTCGAAAATTGACGGTAGAAGAAAATATTCTTGCCCCACTCGAAATGAGGAATATTCCTAAAGAAGAGTGCAAACGTAAAGTAGAGCAACTTTTGGAGGAGTTTAGTTTGACGCACGTACGTAAAAGTTTGGGAGGAGTTTTATCCGGAGGCGAGCGGCGTCGAACCGAAATTGCCCGGGCACTTGCTGTTGATCCTAAATTCGTTTTACTGGATGAACCCTTTGCCGGTGTTGACCCCATTGCAGTTGAGGAAATTCAGTCCATCGTATCACGTTTGAAAAGTAAAAACATTGGTATTTTGATTACTGACCACAATGTGGATGAAACATTATCCATCACGGACAGAGCTTATCTGATGGTTGAGGGTAAATTATTTAAGAAGGGGACAGCCGAAGAACTGGCCAATGATCCGATGGTCCGAAAAGTTTATCTCGGCCAAAATTTCTTGCTGCGTAAAGCGAAAATTGCGCCGCAGGAATGATCCCTTAAAAATTAATTGCCCTTACGTGCTGCACTCCTTAATTTTGATTTCCTGAACCTCTTATGCCGCTACTAAACTCCATCATGACCTGGGTCATGAAAAAGCGTATCCACCAGATGGAGCTTTTCATGAGATACCCGCTTGAGGTTCAGGATGAAATTTTAAAAAAGCTGCTTCTCACTGGTCGACCAACGGAATTCGGAACGAAATACAATTTTGATGAGATTGTTCACTATGACGATTTCAGGAGCCGTGTTCCCATTTCCACCTATGAAGATTTAAGTCCCTACATTGATCGCATCATGCGTGGCGAACAAAATGTTTTGTGGCCTACGCCAATTAAATGGTTTTCAAAATCATCTGGAACAACCAATTCCAGAAGTAAATTTATTCCTGTATCACAGGAGTCTCTTGAAGAATGTCATTATAAAGCCGGGAAAGACCTCATCTCAATTTACGTTAACAACTATCCGAATACTAAAATCTTCTCCGGTAAAAGTCTTGCTGTTGGAGGAAGTTTACAGGAAAATAATTTTGATCCAACCCACAGTTCTCACTTCGGAGATGTCTCTGCAGTGATCATGCAAAACCTTCCGGCATGGGCGCAGTTTTTACGAACACCAAGTTTGGAAACGGCTCTAATGAACGATTGGGAAGAAAAGATCGATAAGTTGGCGCGTGAAACTGCAGATGTAAATGTTACACAGATTGCGGGGGTTCCAACTTGGACGGTATTACTTCTACAACGGGTAGCTCAGCTGAAAGGCAAATCAAATGTCTTGGAAGTTTGGCCAAATCTTGAAGTATTTTTTCACGGAGCCGTAGCTTTCCATCCCTACCGCAAGCTGTTTCAAGAATTAATTCCGGGTTCTCAAATGCATTACTGGGAAACCTATAATGCCAGTGAAGGATTTTTTGGAATTCAGGATCAGCCTAATTCAGAGGACTTACTCCTGATGCTTGATTACGGAATATTCTATGAGTTTATTCCAATGGATGAACTTGAAAAAGATTATCCACAGGCCATTGGTCTTGGTGAAGTTGAGTTAGGGAAAAATTATGCCATGGTCATAACCACCAATGGCGGTTTATGGAGATACCAGATTGGTGACACGATTCGGTTTACCAGCACTTCACCATTCCGCATTCGTATCAGCGGTAGGACAAAACATTTTATGAATGCCTTCGGTGAGGAAGTTATCGTTGAAAATGCTGAAACAGCCATTACCAAAGCCTGTGAAGCAACAGGTGCGGTAATCGATAACTTTACGGCAGCCCCTATTTACCTTGAACAAGGTAAACGCGGAGGTCACGAATGGATCATTGAGTTTCGTCTCATGCCAGGTAATTTAGATGAGTTTAACTTTGTTCTGGATAAAACCCTGCGCAGCATTAATTCTGACTACGATGCCAAGCGTGCTCATGATCTGGCACTCGTTGCTCCAAAAATTCATGCTGTGGCAGAAGGTACCTTTTACAATTGGATGAAAAAGCGCGGAAAACTAGGAGGCCAAAATAAGGTCCCCAGACTTAGCAATAACCGCGAATACGTCGACGATATCCTGGAAATGATCCGCTAAGCGGATTTTTGACGATAGGTTCGGATTAACCTCCCAACCTCCTTATTTTCGAACCTTATTACCTTCCCACATGAATAAAATTCTGCTTACGCTTTTAGCTACTGGCTTGTTAGTTGGCTTTGAAACTCAGGCTCAAGAAAAAAAGAAAAACAAAGATCTTCCATTGGAAATAGGTCGACGCATTCCTATTTCTACTTCAGAAGGAACCTGGATGTCACTCGATATTAGTCCGGATGGAAAGACCATCGCTTTTGATTTTTTGGGTGATATCTATACCATGCCGATAACGGGAGGAAAGGCAGCGCCCTTTACCCAAGGGATGGCCTTTGATTCACATCCCAAGTTCAGTCCGGATGGCAAGAAACTCTTATTTATTTCCGACCGGACAGGCGGAGAAAATGTGTGGTGGTTTAATCTGGATAAAACGGACTCCCTTCAGGTGACCAAAGGAAATAATGAGCACTATCAAAGTGCTGAATGGACTCCTGACGGAAATTACATTGTGGCTTCCCGTGGAACCCGAAATTTGAAATTATGGATGTTCCATCGTGAAGGCGGTTCCGGAGCTCAACTGATCAGCAAACCAGATAATCTGAAAGTGGTTGAACCTGCCTTCGGACCAGATGGCCGTTACATCTGGTATGCTCAACGGTATGGTGCATGGAACTACAACGCTATGTTGCCCCAATATCAAATTGGAATTTATGACCGTGAAACTGGGGAGACTATGATCAAGACCTCCCGCTATGGATCGGCCTTTACGCCTACGTTGTCTCCGGATGGCCAATGGCTTGTTTATGGTTCACGCTATAATGATCAAACCGGATTGATCTTGCGCGACTTGCGCACTAATGAAGAGCGCTGGCTCGCCTATCCGGTTCAACGCGATGAACAGGAATCCATTGCTCCATTGGGCGTGTTGCCTGCCATGTCATTTACTCCGGATAGTAAAAATGTACTAGCCTCCTATGGTGGAAAATTTTATGCTATCCCTGTTGCCGGTGGAGCAGCTGTAAATATTCCTTTTCAAATTGATACCGAATTTTTGGTTGGCCCACAGGTTGATTTTAAATACCCGATCAAGGATGACAAAGAATTTGTGGCTACACAGATCAGAGATGGATCTGTTTCACCCGATGGCAAGACATTAGCCTTTACTGTATTGAATCGTTTGTATACGATGACCTTGCCTGATGGTGCGCCAAAGCGGGTTTCAAATTTTAATTTCACTGAAGCTATGCCTGTCTGGAGTCCAGACGGCAGCCAATTGGCTTGGGTTTCCTGGGAAGGCAAGGCCGGCAACATCTATAAAATCAATTTCAAGGCTAAAAAGCCTGAAGTAGTAAAATTGACGAATCAGCCTGCTCTCTACACCGATCCCGCGTGGTCGCTAAAATCAAATCGGATTGTTTTCACGATGGGAGCATCAAGCTTTTTCAGAGAAGATGAAGGCCCCACCACTTTTGCAAGTCAGGAAGATCTGGCCTGGATCAGCGGCGATGGAGGATCTGTTAATCTTATTGCAAAAGCTAAGGGACGTGGCAATCCACATTTCACAAAAGATCAGGATAGGATCTTTTTATTCCATGGCCAAAGAGGACTGCTTTCCATTCGATGGGATGGTAGTGATGAGAAGCAACATTTGCGCGTTTCTGGCATTACAACCTTTGGATCGGTTCCTGAGGATGTTAGCTGCATGCTGATTGAATCGGTTACGGAACCTCAACGGGAGCCTTCTCCGGCGTCATTGATTAAAATGGCTCCGCAAGGTGATCAGGCTTTCGCTCAGATCAACAATGATCTTTATGTGGTTACTGTACCACTAGTGGGTAATGAAGCGCCGAAAATTTCGGTTGCCGACGCTTCGTCTGCAGCTTTTCCATCTCGGAAGCTGACGAAGTTCGGTGGCGAGTTTGCCTCCTGGAGTTCAACGGGCCGAACCGTTTATTTCTCTTTAGGTAACGCCTTTTTTACCTACAACCTCGATTCAGCTAAAGCAACTGAGGATAGACTGAAAAAGAAAAAGGCTGATGAGGAAAAAGAAAAAGAAAAAAAGAAAGATGAGCCTAAAAAGGAATCAGTCGATTCGGTAAAGAACGAGACAAAGCCTGCTGACGATAAAAAGGATGACAAGAAAGAGGAAGGATATAAGCCAACAGAGCTGCGGATAAAGGTTAATGTTACAAAGGACATTCCCCAAGGAGTTGTTCTGCTGCAGAATGCTCGGATCATAACCATGAAGGGGGATGAAGTAATTGAGCGTGGCGATGTGCTCATAGAGAACAACCGGATCAAGCAAGTAGGCGCCGCAGGCTCCATCCAGACTGATGGTTCAGTGAAGCGCATGGATTTATCGGGAAAGACAATTGTTCCTGGCTTTGTTGACACCCACGCCCATATGTGGCCGGCTTGGGGAATTCATAAAACGCAGGCTTGGGTTTATGCCGCAAACCTGGCTTATGGCGTTACCACTACACGAGATCCGCAAACGGCTACAACCGATGTGCTCACTTATGGTGATATGGTTGAGTCCGGGCAAATTATTGGCCCGCGCATTTACTCCACCGGTCCGGGTGTAGGGTACTGGTTTTACAATCTCAAAGACTTCGATCAGGCTAAAGATATTCTCAAGCAGTATTCGGAGTACTTTAATACGAAAACCATTAAAATGTATTTGACGGGCAATCGTCAACATCGTCAATGGATCATACAGGCAGCTCGTGAGCAGCAACTGATGCCAACAACAGAAGGTGGATTGGATTTTAAATTGAATCTTACCAACCTAATTGATGGTTATCCGGGTCATGAGCATAGTCTTCCCATTTATCCGTTGTATAAAGATGTGATTACGGCTGTGGCTCAGGCTAAAATGACCTATACACCGACACTCTTGGTTTCCTATGGTGGTCCTTGGGCTGAAAACTTTTACTGGGCCACAGAAAATCCAAACAAGGATCCAAAGATGAACCACTTTATGCCAAAGTCTGAGCTGGATGCGAAGACGCGTCGTGTGGGTGGATGGTTTATGCCTGAAGAGCATGTGTTTCCTGACCACGCTCGTTTTGTAAATGACCTGGTTAAGGCAGGAGGAAATGCCGGGGTAGGATCACATGGTGAAATGCAAGGCATCGGCTATCATTGGGAGTTGTGGAGCATGGCTTCAGGTGGACTTTCTTCACTCGATGCACTTAAAGTGGCAACCATTCAGGGTGCACGCGCTATTGGATTGGATGTTGATCTGGGCTCAATTGAATCCGGTAAACTGGCTGATCTGGTTATTTTGGAAAAGAATCCGCTTGAAAATCTCCGAAACACCAACACAGTTTTTCAGGTGATGAAAAATGGTCGCTTGTATGATGGCTATACACTAGATGAAGTCTACCCTTCCGCAAGAAAGGCCCCTTCGTTTGGTCAGGAGCAGATTAAACCGGAGTCTGGGTTACCGGGTGTTAATAAATAGTCAGAATAAAAAAGGCCGGAACTCCGGCCTTTTTTATTTCTAATCCTAAAAGATGGATTGGAATTGTTTGAATTAGCTACTTTCGGCTTCTGACTTTTTATGATCCGCCGGGCGCCTTTATTCTTATTGTTCTTAGTGCTGGTGAATATCGCTGGATTTTATGGCTACTTTTTGGTTCGACTCCATTTGATTCATGAAGAATCCAGGGTTGCTCTGCGCTTTTTGCCTGATTCGGAATTGGAGCGATTCGTTGTTTCTGAGCAAGAGTTTCAGTCCATCCGGGTGAATGAACGTGAAGTTGAAATAGACGGTAAGATGTATGATGTAGCCAGGAAAAAGTTTGCAAATGGATACGTCGAGTTTTTTGCACGACACGATGAGGCGGAAGATAATCTGTTAGCTTTTATTGAAGAAGTAATTACCAATTCTGAAAAGGATGGAAAAACACCTTTGGTGTTTTCTCAGTTTTCCACACTTCATTTTTTGCGATCTGGTTTTGGATGGGAACCGACTCTGTTCGGCGCCTGGATTACTCATGAAACCCGATTTGTGTTAAGTAATCCTGATTTTTGCTCTACACAAACTACGCCTCCCCCAAGGTCTGTTTAATTAGTAGTTCTGGTCATTGACCACAAGCGTTCGCTAATTACAAGGCGATCCTAAAACTTCAATTAATTCAGTGATTGTTCCATGGACTTGAGTCTGTATGGGGCTATTGCTGTGAACTGACCTTAGTTATGTACAAGATTTTAATCATTCCTTTTATGCTTAGCTCGTTTATAACGACCTGGGCACAATTCGAAGAGAAGGGCGATCAAAAGGATACGCTCAAGACATCCTATTTGGAGGAAGTTGTCATTTCTGCCGGTAAGGCTGCCGAGATGCGCCGCTATGTGGCTCAACAAATTAAGATCATCTCACCTTCGACCATCATTAATCTGAATGCACAAAATAGTGCTGACCTTCTTGCGAACACAGGAGTTGTGGCTGTTCAGAAAAGTCAGCAAGGAGGGGGCAGTCCCATTCTTCGTGGCTTTGAGGCCAGCAGGGTTCTTTTGGTGGTAGATGGGATTCGAATGAACAATTTGATCTATCGCGCAGGTCATCTTCAAAATGTGATCACGGTGGATAACAATGTGCTCGATCGTGCTGAGGTTCTTTTTGGTCCAGCCTCAACTGTTTATGGTAGTGATGCACTGGGAGGTGCAATACACTTTTTTACTAAAAATCCTGAGTTGCGATCATCCGACAATGGTTTTTTCAAAGGGTCATCTTTTTTACGCGTAGGAACTGTAAATAATGAACGGACCCTCCACACCAACTTTAATCTTGCAGGAAAGAAAATCGCTTCGCTTTCCTCCATAACGGTAAGTGACTTTGGCGATCTGCGCATGGGGAAGCGAATCAATCCGGCTCTTGGGGAGGAATTTGGTCTTCGCCGAGTATTGGTTCGGCGTGATGAGGAAAATTTAACGGACCGTCTGATTACAAACGATGATCCCTATGTCCAGCGTTCCAGTGGTTATCAACAGCTGGATCTGATGCAAAAGATTCTTTATAAGCCATCAGATCGTTCCTCGCATTTACTGAATATTCAATATTCCACATCTACTGATGTTCCACGGTACGACCGACTTACGGACCCTGCGACTTCAAATGACCCAAGGTTTACCACTGGATTGAAATTTTCAGAATGGTATTACGGTCCGCAAAAAAGATTTTTAGCTGCACACCGATTTGATCACCAAATTCAAAAATCCTGGGCAGATGATGTTTCTGTTACGACCAGTTATCAACAGATTGAGGAGAGTCGATTTCAACGCCGCTTCAATAATTATGGTCTTCAGCGTCGCATTGAAAGTGTGGATGTGGCAGCGCTCACCGTTGATTTTCATAAAAAGAGTGATCGAAATGATTTTCGATACGGCGTTGATTTTCAATTTAATAGTGTCACGTCACGTGCCTCAACAAAAAATATTGTCACCAAACAGATTACTCCTTTAGATACCCGGTATCCGGGAGGGATAAATACGATGAACTTTGCAGCTGCATGGTTCACCCACACTAAGAAAATCTCTCCTCATTTTACGCTTAACGATGGTTTCAGAGTTGGTTGGTCATCACTTTTCGCAGAGTTTACCGATAAAACCTTTTTCCCTTTTCCATTTGATGAGGTAACCCAAAATAACTTTATCTCAAGTGCCTCCGCAGGGGTTGTGTATACTCCGGATAATTGGAAGGTTTCATTGCTTACTGGAACAGGATTCAGAGCGCCCAATATTGATGACTTGGCTAAAGTATTTGAATCGGTAGCCGGATCAGGTGAAGAGCCCGGTATCTTGATTATTCCTAATCCTGATCTGAAGCCTGAAAAAACGGTTAACGTAGATTTTTCCGTTATGCGGCTTCTTGGTAGTCTTGGAAGAATAGAGGGAACATTTTTTGTTACGCAGTTGTTTGATGCCATCGTTACACTTCCCTTTTCACTGGATGGGAGTACTACGGTAGCGTATAATGGAGCACAGGCTCAGGTTTATGCAAATCAAAACAGAAGTCGTGGTTTGATTCGTGGGGCAACGTTTCAGTTCAAAGCCGATTTGGATGACTTCTGGAGTTTTTCCGGTTCCTGGAATTATACTCGAGGCACCACCGAGTTAACCGGTGTAAATCGTCAAACGCGTAGTCCGCTGGATCATATTCCTCCGAGTTTTGGACGTGCAGCCATTCAATACAACTCACGAAAGGTGAAAGGAGAATTTTACTCGGTCTTTAATGGATGGAAACGATCAGAGGACTACAGCCGCAGCGGAGAAGATAATCTTCAATACGCTACATCAAAAGGCATGCCTTCCTGGGTAACGTTTAATCTGCGCACCTCTTTTGATTTTTCAAAAAGGATTCTATGCCAGTTCGGCATCGACAATATTTTCGATCTTCAGTACCGGACTTTTGCCTCTGGCATTAATGCTCCAGGACGTAATTTTTTTGTTACAGTTCGTGTTAAGTATTAGAATAATGGTGGGCGGCATTCCTTTGAGTCATTTATTTGAGTCATATTTGTAGCACTACTTCAAAAAGGAATGCTGCTCACTTTTGATATTGGCAACAGCGACATCACCATTGGACTATGGGATCATTCAACCTGGCGGAATGTGTGGCGCATCCCTTCAAAGCTGGATCAACCGGAATTATTTTTCGGAATTCGAATACGCGATTATTTCACTGAAACCAAGCTGGATGTAAGTGTTGTGGAGTCTGTTGTCCTCAGCAGCGTTGTGCCCAACATGACAGAGAAAATCAGAAACGTGATTCGCTCTCTTTTCGGAATGGATCCTTTGGTATTGGGTCCAAGTGTATTTGAAAAACTTCCGATTAAGGTTCTGAATCCCTATGAGGTTGGTTCCGATCTCGTTTCCAATGCCATGGGTGCCTGGCATATTTATCGAAAGACCTGCGTTGTTTGTGATTTTGGAACAGCACTCACTTTTACTACCGTTTCTGAACAGGGTGAAATGTTGGGTGTTTCCATTGTACCCGGACTTCGTACAGCCATTCGTGCACTCTCACAAAACACCGCTAAGCTTTTTGATGTTCCTTTGGAGATTCCAAAATCTGCGTTAGGTACAAATACCATCACAGCGATTCAGTCCGGATTGGTTCTTGGTTACGATGGATTGGTGCGTAATGTAGTCTCATCCATCCGACAAGAGCTTGGTGAAGAAGTTCCGGCAATTGCTACCGGAGGCATGTCCTTTGTCATTAGCTCCTTGAAAGGATTTTTCTTTGATATTAATCCCAACCTGACATTGGAAGGATTACGGCTCATCAGTGAGCACGTAAAAAAGTAAATTAGTTTTGGCCTAAGCCCTGGATTTTGAAGTCTGTGCCCGATGGGCATTTCCAATGATCACCCGTGCAGTGAAATAAATCAACAGCCCTATTGTAAATGGGGTGATAATGATGCACGCAATCCCCATGAACAAGGGAAGAATAAAACCAAACATTGGATCGAATCGTGCATTGGTAAGCATGTGTACGATCATAAAGGCTGACCAAATCACCGAATTCACAATTAAGGAATACCGATAGGTTGCCCGCAGCACTCCTGTTCCACGCTGAATGTCAGATCCAAGATTTTTTCCTGCGATCCAGAGCATGATGCCAAAGGCTATGAGCATTGCAAAAGTAGCTATGCTGTTCACCATAATGTAGTTTATGGTAAAGACTCCCTCCCCGGTTAAGGTGACCGGGAGCAGCACACCTGCAACGGTGCCGGCTACCCCGGTAGGCAGACCAATAAGTAAGGATGTCCATGCGCCAATGCGCTCGAAGCGGTTCAAAATAAAAAGGGTCTATGTGTGTGTTTTTGCGGGGCAACTTCCCTTCAAGGCCCCGCTGGAGAATCAACAACGAAGGGGAGAAAACGACGCAATAAATGAATCTACCAAGAACTTCGCTGAAAACCAAGAACTTACGTCAGATATTCGTTATAACATCGAAATCAGCCCAATTAAGCAGTATATTTTTTTTGGGATAGTGCAGAATCAGCTTTTGCCTTCGGTCATTTTCTCAGCTGTATCGGCGATTTTAAGCTGCTCAATAAAATCATCAATTTCACCTCCCATAATAGCAGGCAAATTGTGTTGGGTGTATCCAATCCGGTGGTCGGTTACGCGACTTTGTGGATAATTGTAGGTACGGATTTTTTCAGAACGGTCACCAGAACGTACCATACTTTTTCGTGCTGCGCCTATTTCTCTCTGCTGCTTTTCCAACTCAATTTCATAAAGTTTGGTGCGTAGCATTTGCAGTGCACGCTCTCGGTTTCCATGTTGTGAACGTTCAATCTGACAGGTTACAACGATGCCTGTTGGCTTGTGGGTAAGTTGAACCTTGGTTTCAACTTTGTTAACATTTTGACCTCCTGCTCCGCTACTTCGTGCTGTTTGGAATTCCAAATCGGCCGGGTTGAGTTCGATATCCACCTCTTCAGCCTCTGGTAGTACCACCACCGATGCTGCAGAGGTATGGACACGACCCATGGTTTCGGTTGCAGGAACCCGTTGAACCCGGTGAACACCGGATTCAAATTTTAATTTTCCATATGCACCATCTCCGCTAATACTGGCAATGATTTCTTTATATCCACCCGCTGTTCCTTCGGTGAAGTCGGCAACACTCATTTTGAACCCGCTTCGGTCACAATACCTTTGGTACATCCGAAAAAGATCGCCGGCAAAAATGGAGGCTTCATCACCACCGGTTCCAGCGCGAATTTCAAGAACAAGATTTTTATCGTCATTTGGATCGCGGGGAGTGAGCAATTCCTTAAGTTCTTTTTCAATTTGCTCTACACGCGGTCCAGCTTCTTCCAGTTCCATTTTAGCCAGTTCCCGGAGTTCTTCATCCTTTTCCTGTTCTAAAATTTCCCGTGCATGCTTTTGCGAATCCAGTGCCGAACGGTATTCGCTGTATTTCTTCACCACTTTTTCCAGATTACCGTATTCCTTGCTGAGTTCGGTAAACTTTTTCCGGTCACCAACAATGTCTGGTTGTACGATGAGTTGCCCCACTTCCTCAAACCTAGCCTTGATCTCTTCGAGTTTTTCCAGCATATCCTGAATAAGTTGGCAAAGTTAACATTGCCGGGAACTTTATCAGTTGTGAAACCCGTGTAATTTTGGGGTCTGATTAACCAGATATGCGAAACTCCTTCTTGCTTGTTATTTCAATTGTATTCTTATCCTGCGGCGGAAGCCTCAGTGACGCTCAACGTGAGGCTATTAAAAAGAGCATGCGGGATGGGCGAATTCAAAGAGTTTCGTCTGCAGAGCTCACAACCGCAGGATTGGAAAACGGCAGAGCAATTCTTGAATGGCTCGGTGACGATCTCTATTTGAACAACCCAACGCGCATCGATTCAGTTGCTAAGACCCGGTTGGTAACCATCTATATGATGAAAGCCGAAACGGTTAAGCCTGGGACAAAAGCAGCTGAGGTCTGGGAAGCTTATTTAAATGCTCCCGACCCCTCAGATCTTAAAGAAAACATTCAAAAGCTGGGGGCCGATTCATTGTTGTATACGCGACCGGTTACTTTTGAGCGCCCCGACGGATCTCTGGTGCTCAGTCACGCCATCGCAGTCGTGATGGCTGTAAAGGATGTCATTGTGTATATGGAGGAATGAGAAATCTTTTATCCGCATCCAAGATTTTTCTTCAAGTCTCGATCTGGCAAAATGCCTGACCTGGATTCTTCATTGTTTACGTCTTCAATTGTTTTTTCCGGAATAATGGGATTCCTAAGCCATTGATGCTCCCGAGCGGCAGCATCATTGATATCACTTACCTCCAGAATATTTTTTTGATATCCATTTCGGATGCAATGAATCATGGCAAGTCCGATTTCCTCAAGTGCTGAAACGTATTTTGGAAATGCTTTTCTTAGAAATGGATATGACCATTTCACATACCGATACATCGGAATGGTGAATTTCATTCCGGCTGCTGGCTGAATGTAGCCTGGCCGAAACATATAGGCCTGCCGAAATCCCATGCTCAATAATTCATTTTCCGTTTGGCCCTTTATACGGGCCCACATGCTTTTACCGCGCTCGGAGGAATCTGTCCCTGCCCCGGAGACATAGACAAAAGAACTTCCTGGGTTCGTTTTAAGAAAAGTTTTCGCAAAGCCTGTTGTTAATAAATAGGTGAGCTTCCTATACTCCTCTTCCTTCATTCCAAGAGAAGAAACTCCCAGGCAAAACAGGCAGGCATCATAATTGAAAAGTTGATTCGCTATCTGTTCCGGATTAAGAAAGTCGCCAAGCATTACTTCGGTAAGTTTTTCATGCTGAACACCACAGGACTTGCGTCCAACAAAAAGCACCTTTTCAATACCGGGATGCTTTAAGCATTCGTGAAGGACACCTTCACCAACCATTCCGGTGGCTCCGGTAACAACAACTTTAAACCGCTCATTCATGGTGCTTCAAATAAAATTAGGGAGTAGTGTAATAAACTGAATGCGAAGATAAGGGATGGTCACGGTGTATTCACCGGTGTAGGCTCTGTGTTTTTCCTATGGGAAACCATTTAGGGTGGTTATAGCATTGCAGGGTCTTCAAAACCCAAGTGAAAATGTCTGAAAGAAAATTCGAAAGGATAGTTTATCCGAAAGTCAAACGTATCAAAATCGGTGTTGGTCCTTTTCTGATTTGTATCATCTTTTTATTTGCAGCAAGGTTGACCTATTCTCAACCTGTGCGTAATACCGGATACGCTGTTTCACCTACAGTGGCAACGATGGTGAGGACCGGCCAGATTCCTGTCAATCAAAGTGCCGGTGTTCTCCAATACTCGGTTCCTATTTATGAGGTGAGTTTAGGCAACTTCAAATGGCCAATTCAATTAAACTATAGTTACAGTGGACTTCGGCTGGAGGAGTTGACTGGCGAGTGTGGCCTGGGATGGACTCTTGGCAGAACCGGAGGTGTAGTAACCCGCGAGGTCCGTGGTTTACCCGATGAACACCCAAGGGGTTATTACGGTTCAGAAAGCCGGCGACAGTATGTTGAAGCGTTTACTTCTTCGACAGATATGCCTTTAACTATTGCTCAGGATTTCATTGCTGGAAAATATGATGCCGAACCAGATCGATTCATTGTGGCTGTAGGGAATCTTTCTTTTTCTTTTTTTATCTCCTCGGTCACTTGTAGCCAATGTCCTTTATCGGATCAACACATTACGGTAACCCCAAACGCCGAATTGGCAAAAGTCGAATTCAATTGGGATGATCTGCAGATAACGGATCAGGATGGCAATCAATACCATTTTCAAGAAAAAGAACGCGCCAGTTTTTTCTCTCCGGACATTTACAACCAAGAGAAAATGCAGAGCTATACCAGTGCCTGGCACTTAACTTCAGTTAAAAATCAAACTGGTCAGGAAATCAATTTATCCTATCAGATAAAAGGCATTCAAAATATTCAGCACGGCGAGAAGTACGATCGCACAGCATCCCCAAATGGTGAGCGTATTCAGGTCAATTGTGCGGCATTGGGAGGGAATCAAAATTCAGGTTATACCGATGAGCTTTTTATTCGCGACATCAGTCATCAAAGAACATGGAGTGTAACTGAATTGGATGTTCCTATGCTTTCGAAACTAATTTGG
This sequence comes from Cyclobacteriaceae bacterium, assembly GCA_049423005.1. Lineage (GTDB taxonomy): Bacteria > Bacteroidota > Bacteroidia > Cytophagales > Cyclobacteriaceae > ELB16-189. Next base: position 9,525 of record JBMSPY010000002.1, on the reverse strand, counting down.
GACGATGGAAATGAACTTGAAATAATAAGGGCGGGAGAAGCGAATGCTAATCAACCACAGGTAATCACAGGCATTAGTATAAAAAATAAATGGGGTCGTTTGATAAAGTCGGTAAGTCTAGATTATGATGATCAGGCTCGACCTTTGTTGAGTCGGGTAGTGGTTGATCAAATAGAGGTTTACGATTTCGATTACCATCCTGTTATAACCCCTCACATTAAAACGGCAACTTCTGGCGCATGGATTGATCCATCTCAAAATCCATATGCTCAGGATTTTTGGGGTTTTGCAAATGGGAAAGGAAACGCTACATCTATTCCTGAGTTGGGTGGTGACCGACGCCCGGATTTTGCTTCAACACTTCAAGGTGCTTTACGATCGGTAAATTGGCCAACCGGAGGCTTTACTCAAATTTTTTATGAACAAAACAAAGTTCGCATTTCAGCCTCTGAGTATTTAGATCTTGAACCTGAAGGACCTAACAAGGAGTATACTTTTTCCCTTCAAGGCGATTCCTACAACAACGCCGCTTCATCAAAAACGTTTGTTTTCGATAAAGTAACCTTTGCCCGGATTTCCCATCAAGCAGTTGTAAGAGGAAATTCCTCTCAACTCACGGTAAACTTCGGTCCCCTGAATTGTCAGGGATTGAATTGCCAAACCTATTATTCTTTCGCCTCGGAAATGCGATCCAAATTTCCAGAGCAAGCTCCGCGTTTTTACCCAGTCTTCGGCATTTCACTCACAGGCGACCGCACCATGGAAGGATGTGGACTCAATCAGGTTTGCGTTCGTGAATCGGTCAGCCAGTGGATTCGAATTGAACCAGGGACCTATGTAGTGGAAGCATCGATTAGCAATGCTGAGCAGGGTCGGTTTGAAATGACCATCGACTATTTCGATCCTGACCCCGAGGACATGAATCCTTTATTTTATGAAATCCCTGCGGCTGGAATTCGCATTTTCCGAACAAAAGATTGTCCGGATGCAGGCAGTGAATCTGGCTGTTTACAAAAAATATATCGTTATGTAGAAGAAGACGGTTACGGTTCTGGAAGTTACTTATCCAAGCTCGATCGGGAATTTAAGTACCAGCTGTATGATGCCGTGGACTGCCGGGAAAGATCTGGCACACCTGATGGAGCAACCAATAGTTTGCCATTGTATTTTGAATGGGACTATCCGGCCATTCAAAAAGAATTCCGATCGCTAAATCCAATTCTGTTTAATAGCGGAAGCCCGGTTTATTATTCACGCGTGGAAGTGCTCGATGATGCAGCTGCAACGACTGGTCGTGAAATTCATTTCTTTCTTCCATCGACCTGGGGTAAAACGGGTTCGTACCCTTATTCACCACTACCGTTTGACCATACACATGGTATAGCATGGAAGTTAGAATGGCGCTTAGCCTCTGGAGCACTTATTAAACAACAGCTCTCTGAGCATTCTGTTACCGGATTGCCATTAGTGGCTTCACCTCCGCCGGGTATCGTGTTTGGAAAATCCAGTATGTACCGGTACACCCCCAATCTTTTTCCAGATCAGCTTGAAACTCTTCTACGCGGGAGTATCCTGTTTAAAAAATATACACCTGAACTTCCTTCCCGTCGACTCATGGCCTCTGAAACAGAGATGCAGCGGTCGGCACAGCCCGCTAAAAAATTTTATCGCTACAACAGGAGGTTACAATTGGCATCGGATAGCATTGTCAATAGTGATGGCACGATCATCGTTACCCGATTTAGTTATCCGCCAGACATAGGAGATCCCGCATATGTTATCCTAACTCAACAAAACCGGATTGGGCAACCGGTCGTAACCACCAAGTGGATCAATGGGAAGCAACGCGAGTTAATTCAAATACGCTATCAGGATTGGAAAGGTAATGGAAGTGTAATGGAACCTGTATCTACACAAATTACTATGGATGGCACAACGTTTACAAAAATTCAATTTGAGCAGTATTCAACCACAGGAAAGCCGGTCAGTTGGATTGAGCGCGACGGTATACAACGGGTACTGATTTGGAATAATACTGGTGACCAGCTTTTGGGTGAAGTGTTTGATGCAAAATCTTCTGAGGTATTTTTTACCTCTTTTGAAAGGGGAGACCTTGAAGGGAATTCAATTTCCGGTGATGGTCATAGTGGTGATAAAAGCAAAACCGACGGCTTTGTCAAATCCATCAACGCTTTAAATCCACAAACGACGTATCAACTTTCGTGGTTTGAAAAAAATTCATCGGGCAACTGGCAACTCCGCACACAGCTGGTTAAGCCTAATACTACAGGATCATATACCATTACGTTGGCTGGCCAGGTAGATGACATCCGATTTCATCCTTTGGGAGCTCAAATGACAACGTATACATCAGAACCGTTGCTGGGGATTACTTCTAAAACCGATCCGAATTTTTTGACATCCTATTATGAATACGACTCAGCTGGAAAGCTGGTGCGCATTCGGGATTCAGACAGAAACATTACCATGAATCGCATTCACCAATACGGAAAAAAACCATGAAAATCATTCTAAAAATTATCATCACCGTGATGTTAAGCCTGACCTTTCAAATTTGTATAGGTCAGAGCGATTATCCGTCAAAAAAAATCTGGCAAATCAAAAGTGCTACTCATTTAAAGGATGGTAAAACATTCTTATGCTCAGGCTTATTGGAATTCAATGAGAATCAAATTCGATTCAAACAAAAAGGTGGATTGATCACCTATGACTTTGCCATTCGGAAAATAGTTAGGCAAAAATTAACTGATAAGATGGTGATGGAGGTGGCTTTCCGGGGAGGAAGCGGCGACATAACATGGATTGAGGAAAATGGGTTTACATCGGTAACCATCAACCTTTCAAAAGACAATCAACAGATTTTGCCGTATCGATTTGTGGTTCACTAGTAAAACTCAGCGTGTCATGAAAAAAATAAAATTCTGTGGTAAACTTTTGACTTTTCTTGAGCTTACCCTTTTCATTCATTCGAGTGTACTCTTTTCTCAAGGATTAACAGGACCTGAACAGGCCACTTCCGGCACAGCAATTACGTATCAATTTACAGATGATTTTTTGGTGGCTGAACCAAAGTGGGTTACATCCTCTGCATCGATTACCTCGTATAGTTCAGGTGCCAGTTATTTTGCTGATGTGACTTGGTCAGAACCTGGCGATTATGAATTACGTTTTCAGGATGGTGAGTTTTTGCTTTCCTCCATTCGGGTGTCCGTAACGGCTGGATGTACCATGCCGCCTCAACCAAATGCTGGCGTTGATCTGACTGGAATTGAAAATTGTGGCAAGACGAGCATTCAACTAGCCGCTTCACCAGTACCCGATGGACTTATTGGCCAATGGCAAATAGTTTCCGGATTGGGCGCAACATTTTCCGATCCCGTGAAGCCAAATGCCTTATTCTCCGGTTTGCCCGATCGGGATTATATTTTGCGTTGGACTGTAGGGAGAGATAATTGTTTCAGTTTTGATGAGGTTGTGGTCCGGTTTCACGATCAACCCCACACTATTCCTTCCATCTCTGGAAATCAAAGAATTGGTCCGGGAACGTTTTCACTGGAGGCCTCAGGCAATCAGGCAGGAGAACAGTTTCAATGGGTGAATGAAATCGGAACGGTAATCAGTACGCAAGCAACATTTAAGACTGAAGCGTTTTCATTTAGCCAACCTTACTTTGCAGATGTACGGGTTGTGAGTAAATATGGCTGTCCTGGTATAAAAAGATCTGTAGGATTGTTCATTGAGCCGAGTCCAACTATTCTCTCTGATCAAAATTTTTTATCTCCTGGCAGACAAGTCACTCTAAGGTCAGATCGTTCGTATGATACCTATACTTGGAAAAATTCTTTTGGAGCGATCATGGGTAATGGTCCCGAAGTTTCTGTTAACGAAGCGGGCATGTATCAACTTGAAGTTTCCAAATCCGGATTCTCCGGTACTGGTTATTCGACTCCTTATGAAGTACGATCTGCATTCACGGTCTCTGCGCGAAACAATACGGTTACAACCATTGCCCGCAAACCCGTTCAAACGTTAGCAGGTGCTCAGCAGGTTGACTTAAACCAGACGGTCACCTACATTGATGGTCTTGGGAGGCCTCTCCAGGAAATTCAACAGAATTGGTCTCCTGATTTTCGCGACAGGATTACTCCGTTTGTATACGATTCGAAAGGCAGGAACTACCGTCAGTTTTTGCCGGTCCTGCACAATGGCCCAAGTGGATCCTTTCGTGAAAATTTCCTAACACAGGAAAATCTCTACAACGCCGAGTCTCTTTCCTTTTTCAAGGATGCTTGGCCTTACACGGAAATCACCTATGAACCATCACCATTGAATGAGCCTATTTCAGTTTTAGAGCCAGGGCAAAACTGGAAAAATTCAAATCGGTCAAAAAAGTATAACCGAACGACCAATCAAACAGGTAGCGCGATTGGTCAGGAATTATTGATTGCTTGGGAGGTTAGCGCCCAAACCGGATTACCAATTCGAAAGATTATTAATTCTAACATGGTAAAGGATGGTTACTACTCTACAGGAGCATTGGAAATCCAATCTGTAAAAGATGAGCATGGTTATGAAACCAGAACGTACCGCGATCAGTTTAGTCGCATTGTATTAAAGAAGATTCAGGCTGTTGAAAATCCTTCTTTAAACGATCCATTGCATTGGCTGCAGACCTATTACATCTATGATGCCTTGGGCAGGTTGCGATTTATACTTCAGCCTGAATTGGTGAAAACACTCGTACAGAGCAATCGCAATCCAAGTGCATCCGAAATTTATACTATGGGGTTTCGCTACCGTTACGATGCCCTTGGAAGAGTTGTAGTATCCCAGGAGCCCGGAAAAGATTCGGTGTATATGATTTATGATCATCGCGACAGGGTTGTACTGACTCAGGATGGCAATCAACGCAACAGCTCACCTTATCGGTGGACATTTTATAAATACGATGCCTTAAACAGACAAATTGCAACAGGTCTAAAGGATACCCTTGCCCTCTTATCGCAAAAAGCGATGCAAGAGGTTGTTCATACATTTTATAGGACAAAACTTTGGGCTTTACCCTACGAACGCTTTATTGGATTTTCAACTTCCAACCTTCACGGGTACTCCAATCGTTCTTATCCTGTAGTCACAAATGGAGCTGGTGCCGATCCTCAGCGTTATCTTAAAGTAATTTATTACGATCATTATCAATTTCTTTCCGGATTGAAAAATCCTGGCGCTTTTATCCCCAATGAAATTTCTGGCAGCACTCCTGCGTCACAGACTTTTTCTGGAGTTGAGACAGGTAATAAGGTAAAAGTCCTTGATGGCGGGCTCGCTGGCGGATTTACGTGGTTGGCGACAGTAACTTATTACGACCGAGACATAAGACCAATCCAAATTCAAAAAGATAATTATCGCGGCGGAGTCGATGTTCTTTCGATGAGCTATGACTTCAATGGCCTGCCTATGAGGAAGCGGTGGCATCACGTGTCGCAGGATGTTTCATGGAAGGATCAAGCCGGACTATATCAACAAGGCAATAAATTAATCAGAGGAAATGCTTCGGCCGGATGGACAGCCGGATCGGCATCTGTCCAAATCCTTGGACCAGCGCAAGACGGCTGGATGGAATTTACAGCAACAGAAACAAATACCATCAGAGCAATTGGCTGGTCGGATCAGAACTCGAATACGAATTATACATCCATTGATTTCGCCATTTACCTGAACAATAATGGTACCATTAGCATTTTTGAACAGGCTGCTGGAAAATTTGTTGCTGGAAATTTTGGGACGTATCGCTCTGGCGATCAGTTCCGAATCGAACGAAAGTCAGGCGCGATACGTTATTACCGAAATAACCAGCTGCTTCGTGCCTCCACAGTGCCTTCAACTACCAGCCTAATGGTCGATGTTTCACTGAGCACCCCCGGCTCAACCCTTGCCGGAATTCGAACATCTTTAAATCCTTACCAAATGCAAATAGACGAGCGCTTTGTCTATGATCATCAAGGTAGACTTTTGGAAAACTGGCATAAGGTGGATCAGCAACCGGAAGTATTAATGATTAAAAATGATTTTGATGCTAATGGTCAGATTAAATCCAAGTCCCTGCATTCAACTGATCGGTTGGCCCGACCAAAACAACGCGTAGATTATCAGTATACCATTCGGGGTTGGCTAGAAACCATAAATGATCTTTCGCAATGGTCCGTAGATCAGACTACAGAATACCCTGACTTTTTTGGCGAAGATATCTTTTATGAAAAAGTGGATCCAGTGGGCAATCAACCAAAATTCAATGGGGTCATATCCTCCGTCCGTTTCAGATCCCATCCTGGCCCGAGTCAACCAAAACAATCAGCTTTTCTTTTTACCTATGATCCGGTAAATCGAATTCAGTCGGGCATACAAAAGAAATTGAATGGATCACAATGGATACTTCCTGGAAATGAAGAGCAAATTACCGGCTATGATTTTAACGGTAATATCCGCTCCCTGGTACGCAAGGTAAATGCATCTATTGTTGATGATTTGATGTATCAATATCCGACCACATCCAATCAGCTTAATACTGTTCAGGATCGCTCGACGGAAAAGTTTACCATGTTTCAGGATGGCAATACTTCAGCTACTGTGGATTATACTTATGACCGGAATGGAAACATGCTTACCGATTTGAACAAAGGCATCAGCCAGATCGTTCAGTATAATATTCTTGACCTTCCGGAAATTGTCAGCCGCGGAGTAAATCGCATACAACTAATGTACACAGCAGAAGGTGAAAAGGTTGCGGAGACAAGTTATTTCAGCGGACTATCCAATGCACTCACGCGGGGTATACGTCAAACAGAATGGTGCGGGCCGATTGAATTTGTCGATGATCAGGTTCTTCAGGTTGATCACGCTGAGGGAAGAGTTGTAATGCAAGAGACAGAAACGGTTTTCACGGAGGATGGCACTAATAAAAATCTATATTCGGTTAGTGGGGCTACCAGCAATACGACAACCATCAATGGTGAAAAGTATGTTACGATAACCTCTACCTCTACTACGCCTCGCTCCGGTATTCAAGTCATCGGAGGTCAGGTTGCTGTGAAAGCGGGTGAGCGTTATGTTGTAAAAATAAAAGGCTACCGGGTGGCCGGCACCGCCAAAACTAGTAATCCTGTCTATATCTCCATAAAAATTAATGGTGTAGATCTATTATGGCCAGGCGCTGGTTTACCAACGTCTGCAGTCACTGAACATGTAATTGAACAATTAATTGATGTGCCAACCTCAGGCACAATGACCATCGGACTTACCTGGAATACGGTGCTTTCCGGCGAGGTGATTTACCTCAATCAGGCAGAACTAGTGAAGCTAACGCCCTCTATGCCAGTCTATCAGTATTATCTGAAGGACCATCTTGAGAACATTCGAACAGTTTTCACGGCAACTCCGAAAACAGATGCCCGCTTGGCAACTGCAGAGCCATCAGCACTGCCTAGTGAACGAAGACAATTCCTTCGATTCGAAAATGTCAAATTTGTAAACTCTGCGTTGTTCGATCGTACTAATGGAGATCAATCAGGAACATCTGTTAGATTAAATGGTTCTTCTAACGAGAGATTTGGACTTGCCTGCTCCTTGGCTGTTATGCCGGGAGATGTAATCGAAGCTGAAGTATGGGCAAAATTTGTTGACCCGATTTCAAAAAATTGGACGAGTGTATTTTCAAGCCTGATTGCCTCAATTGGAAGCGGATCAACGTCAATCGTGACGGATGGAACCGCCTACTCCTCCAGTACTTCGTCTTTCCCCTATGGCGCATATCAAAATACCTCCGGGTCATCAGGCATTGGTCCTAAGGCTTATCTGAATTGGCTAGTCTTTGATAAAAAATTTAATTTTTTGTCGCAGTATAGCGGCTATGTCCGAATGACCGATATCGCCAGAGAATATGGTCAGAACACGCCTCATGAACGGATGAAGTCACCATCCATCACAATTCAGGAACAGGGGTATGTCTATATTTATTTTAGTAATGAGGAGTCTGTACCCTTGGAGGTTTACTTTGATGACTTCAGTGTTGTAAACCGACAATCACCAATTGTTCAAACCGTAGATTACTTTCCTTTTGGCTTACCATTTGATCAGCAGTTCCGGGAAAACAGTATACCATCATCGAAGAAATACAACTCTATGCGGGAACAATCTGTTCTTGGATTAGGATGGCTCGAGCCACTAAAATACCGCACCTATGATGCTGCGCAGGCACGGTTCATGCAAGTGGACCCTGTTGTAAAGGATCACGAATCATTATATGCGTGGAATACCAATAATCCGCTTTTATTCTCTGATCCATTTGGAGCAGATTCTGTACAGCGTGCTAAGGCGCTACAAGAAGCCGAGCGGTATATCAATAAAAATCCAAATCCTAAAGGAAAGGGTGGCTATGGATTTGCCGGATACCACGCTGGGGCTCCTGGTCAACCAATTGATTGTTCAGGGATGGTGAGTCAGTGCGCAGAGGCTTCTGGTTTTGGCACTCTTAATAATTATGTACGTGGCAAACCCAACAATAATGGCGTTCGGAATATTCTGGAACAACCACTTACCCGCGAGGTTGGAGTTGAAGAAATTGTGGAAGGCAATATTGTTGTATTTCCGAACAAGACGCATGTCGCATTTATTTCAGATATTGTAAGAGACAATAATGATCAGGTTACTGGGTTCACGTTAATTCACTCCGAGCGATCCGGCGGTCCAAACAAAGATGTAATTGATCTAACAAATCCAAACAACTTTTATGTTCGTAAATACCTTGGAGTTGGCGGCACGCGAGCCAATTATTATTCTTGGGATACGCCAGATAAGCCTCTAACGCCAAAACAAAAAGAAATTCAATGAAGGCCTACTATTTTAAATTACTGATTTGCTTTCCACTGATAATCGCATTAGGCTGTCGTTCATCAGGCGATAATTCTGATGGCGTTGCATCGAATAAGCAGGAGGTCCCACTAAGCTCCTCAGAAAAATACGAGTTGCTGGTGTCGCTAAATGATCCCTTGGTAAACGGAATGCTAACCAATAGTATGGACACTGCAACCCTTACACTTTTTCAAATTCTGGATCTGAACAGTGATGGAAAAAAGGATATACTTTTCAATGGATTCGGGGGAGCCTCAGATGAATTTGTCATGATCTTCCTAAAGGATTCAACCGGATGGAAAAAAATCATTCATGATTACGGTCACGTCCAACAGGTGTTTACAGGCACCAAGACTTTAATTGAACTTGAAAAAATTGAAGCAGTTGGAGAATCGGGTGGGGACTCAATTGTAACCTTTCAAATTTTAGGCTTCTCCTACAAACGGTCCTCCAAATCAAAAAATTAGCTCAAAATCCTCGGCCTGTTGCATAATTGAGCCTTCTCATTAAATTTGCACCCTGCTTCGCCAAAAGCGGGGTTTTTTAAGCGGGAGTAGCTCAGTTGGTAGAGCATCACCTTGCCAAGGTGAGGGTCGCGAG
>JBMSPY010000001.1:0-34353 GCA_049423005.1 Cyclobacteriaceae bacterium | reverse complement strand
ACTCCAACACGCCTTTTTCATCCCGTAAAATATATGCACGGTCATCACGGCTAATTAAAATACGGGAGTGGGGTGTTCCGTCAAAAAAGTCAGGTTTAATATTGCCTTTCTTTTTCCAATATCTCTCTTCAATATCATATGCCCAGACCTCATTGAAATATGGTTTTTCAAGTGGGTCGGCAGCATTGACAATCCGGCCGTTAAAGAGCCACGCCTCATTTTTGATTACCACTGCCTGACTTTCAAAAAGTCCGGGTGGATGAAATTTTGATGAAGAGGCGGTGGAGTTAAACATAACAGGCTCCCATTTATAGTCATCACTTACTCTGACCAGCTTATTGCGTGCCGACCAGAAGCCGTAGCCGCCAAACATGTAGATGCCAGAAGGATGCTCAAATAATGTTCTTTCAATAAACATTTTTGGAAATCCTGCACGTTCCGATGAATCAATCCGATCAGCAGTGACTCTTGCGACAGAGGCATCAACCCTGTCAATCATCACTATTTCATTTTTCTCATTCACAAAAAAATCGCTGAACGCATTAACCTCCGACCAGTTATTGACCCTATACCGCTTTTCATTAAGCGGGTTATCTGGTGGGGATAAGCTGTATCCATCGGCATATGTTCTGAGTACTGAGTCCTTTCCCGGAAGATAAACAGCTCGAAACATCCCTTTCAGTGTATCGATGGACACCTGTGCCCTGAGCGGAAAAAATCCGCTGATCAGTAGTAATAAAGAAGCTGGCAGTAATCTGATCATACAGTATCCGGGTTTTCAAACCACCGCCGGTCAATACTGTAACACTTTATGCGCCTGTCCGCAGTAGAAGCTGTTTGATGGATTAACTCTTCATTTGTTCTGAAGATTGACCGTAGTTCAAGATTAAGTGTGCGAATTACCTGGTTTTTGAGTCGTACCTGATTGGGATAATCAAGGCCCGGCCGTGATGTGATTTCCATTATATCCGATGATTGCACCTGGTTTTCTGATAACAGCAGTTTCAGCACGTCAAGCGGAACCTTACCGATCGCGTAATGGGTGGAGTTGTAGGTTATTCCACCGGAGGTAAGCATAGCTTTTGTTTTGATTTCTTTTTTCGGTCTTTTGAATAAGATCAGCAGCAACGGGATTCCTAGGATAGGAATGATTATTAAAAACCACCACCACTGAATTTGTTTTTCCTCTGTGTAAAAAGGTAGGATTCTTTCAGCCTCTTTCATAAACTGATCTAAAGGAATCCTGTATAAAGTAAATAGCTGAGCCGATCCTATGGAAAGGTGCATATTTTCGGAAGTGTACTGATAGAAATGGTCTTTGTAAATGAAGTAGTCAAGAAACTGATAAGGGACCAATTTAGCCAGCCGTGGCATAGCCGGAAAAAACCGTGCTTCATTGGTGGTGGGTTCAAGACTAACGAGCCACTGATGAAACGCGTAAAATCTTGAAGCGCCTGTAATTACATTGACAGTGCCGATAGCCCTCCAGTCAAATTCTTTGAGCGTCTCCAAAATCTCATTGGAATTAAGTTTTCCGAGGCGTGTCCAGCGGTTCTCAGGGAAGTTGAACCTCCATACTTCTTCATTAAAAATTTGCTGCGCAGGATTCTCCGGATTTATGATAAATCCGCCATATAGATAGATATCCGCTCCGGAAATAAGTCCATGATGACCGAACATCCCCGGCGGCAGTTCACCTTTCAAGGGCCTGACAACTTCCCACTCGTAGGTATCAAAGCTGAAAAATGTGAACAGATTGTGTGCCTCCCAGAACCCGCGACCGCCATGCCGAAATAGTGTGTCGTTTCGTACAAATTCCAGTGCCTCTGCCTGAAAATTATGGTCAAGCGACCGGTCAATCCGCTTCAGTTTACCATCGGTGAGCTGATAGACCAGGCCACTTCCTTTTTTGGAAAAAATGATCCGGTTGCCGACAAGCTGAACATTGTGGTTCAATGCAACTGTTCCGATTCCTGGAGATTGGATGGAATCTCTGAAAGTACCCTCCGGATTGACTATAATAAGGTGGTCCTCATAGACCCTGATAATTTTTTCCACTTCAGGAAAAAATCTGGCCATCACAGGTCTTCCTATCCGTTCAACCTGTATGGCCTGTGCACCTGCGATCATTAATCCAAAATGCAGTAGAAACGCCACCTTCAGGAAGACTGTCTTCCTCTGACAGAGACTTTGCAATAATTGAATCACAGTTAGACGGGTAGAAACCAAGGGTCTAGCGACCTTGATTTTTCCTCAAAATAACCAAGAAAAGGCCATTTGCAATGGTTGTATCATACCAGACACTATTTCGCTTATTCCCTTAGACCAAAATGGATCCTAAAAACCAATTTGGTCCGGTTATAATAAGGCTATCGTGGATTCAGCTTCAAAAGCTTGCCTTCTGCTTTTCTTAAGGTCATTTTTCGGGTGCCCCCAGCGACAAATAATTCTCCCTGGTTTTTATAAAAAGGACTGCCCAATACACCTGATTGTCCTGTTGGTGATACTGTCCAGCCTACTGAGAGATCTGACAGGTCATGCACCTTTCGTAGAGCGGGGCCTGCTTTCACATCAAAAACCCCGGTTGTGTCCAGGCTAAACATCAAATTATTCACCACTTCATTTCCTCCAGGTGCCGAGAAAGGGCCAACACTAAAGAGTTTATCTAGGACCGCAACAGCCCCAAGTGGGTGACTGTGTTTAAGCGTATGCACTTTACTCCATTTCCAATCTATGGGGTCTGCACCACAGGTTACCCTTAAATTGATCAATGTTCGCTCCGCTGCTTTTTTAAAGATCATTTCCCTTGTTTCCCTCTCTTCAGTATTCACATTATCCCACCATCTACTGTTTTCCTTTTTAATGAGGGATACTATTCCACCTTTTTGGACACTAGTAGTCAACAAATTTTTCAGCATAACCTGACCAATTTCGTCGGCCATAGAAAGATAGATGATCTGAGAGAGCATATTGTAATACACGGTAGGTCCATTGTCATCCAATTGATGTTCGCCATTCCAGTTGTTTAGAATTTCTGAAAGTTCGCCTGGTCCGATTACTCTGGCAATTTCTTTTGCAGCCTCTGGGCCTGATAAAGATCTCACATCTAGTTGGGCCTTAGCCACCTCTTCCGGTGTCCAGTCGTTTTTAGATTTGATGAGCTCTTCAATGCGCGCGGCACGATCAGCCGGATAATAGTAACCTGGATAAAAAATTCCATCAACACTATCGGGCTGATTGTTTCCGGTATGCAGGTATCCCCAAGGCGGATTAATGGCTTGTGGATTTCGTTCAAAGGGATAGTATTCGTTATGCTCATCGTTACCGGCTGCACCATCATGGAAGCGACGGCTCCGAAGATTTTGATCCTCCGTACGCACAGGTAATTTTCCCGTTGCCCACCAGGCGATAGTACCTACTGTATCGGCATAAACAATATTTAATCCGGGGGCAGCGATTCCGGAAACAGCCTGATGCGCTTCCTCCACACTTTTGGCATGGTTGAGTTTATAAAAACTCTCAATTAAACTTATGGGTTGCTGTAAAAAGGTCCACCAAAGGGCAACCGGATCATCATTCGAACGCACTCCTTCTACCAGACCATTCATTATCGGACCGTGTGGGGTTTTTCTTACCACCAGTTTTATGGGTTCTTCATCCTTTACTGAGATAATTTCTTCTCTAGATTCTATTGGAATGGAAGTAAAATCAGCCTCCTCATCTTCAAGTGCGACACCAAACAAAACTTTGGTTGAATCCTGAGGGTCTAATTTTTCCTGGTAAAAGTCCATGTCGTCATTTTCGAACATGGTGATTCCCCAGGCACAGAAGTCATTCTGACCAAGTACACCAAATGGCACTCCTGCAATATGATGCCCGTAAAAAGAAAAGCCAGGATAGGACAGAGCCGCTTCATACCATACGGCAGGTTGCGCATAACCGATGTGGGTGTCGTTAGCGAGAATGGGTTTTCCAGATTTGGTGCGCGAACCGGATAAAACCCAGGCATTGCTTCCGATGAGAAGCGGAACAGGCACTTTCTCTAAAGCTTGATTCAATGTTGATGAAAGATCAGCCGCTAACTTAGGCGATGGATTTTTAAAGCTTTTTACTCGATTGGTCCGCGCAAAATTCTCAGATAAACTTCCAAAGGCCTCTTCGGCATATCCCGGATATTTTGTCTCTAGTAATTCAATGACGGGATCTACTCTAAGGGCTTCTCCAAAGCTGAACGCCATATATCCTGCCGTTTTAAACATGTCCTCCGGAGTAAAGGGTGTGAGCGGAATACCAATAATGGTGAACTCAATTGGTTTTTGTCCCTCGGCAATAAATCGATTGATGCCTTTGAGATAAGCCATAGCCGCATCCACCTCCGGGCCGGTTTTACCGTAGATTAAATTCTTCGCATTCTCCTCTGCCCAACGGTTTAACCCAAGTGTCCTGAAGAGTTTATCTACTTCAATGAGATCTTTCCCCAATACTTCAGACAGTCTTCCTCCTGCCAGCCTGCGCAGCATTTCCATTTGAAACAGTCTGTCTTGCGCATGCACGTAACCCAATGCAAAGTAGGCATCGTGTGCATTTTGCGCTTCAATGTGGGGCACGCCATAGCTATCGTAGGTCACTTCCACAGGTGCCTGAAGTCCCTCAAGGGTTAGCACTCCTTCGTAAACCGGAAGCGTGCTTCTGAACCACAGGTATCCTCCGACAGCGACCAACAGCACCAGGAGCATCACTCCGACAAGTATCTTTTTAAGTATCTTCATGTCTGATCAATTCTGATTTTCATTTAAAATTAGGAAAAGCAAAAATGCTTTCCGGAAAAGGATCAATTTATAAGAAACATTATGCAGATACGTGAGCTTCAGTCGTCGGTCGATCAGTGGATAAATACCATTGGAGTGCGTTATTTCAATGAATTAACCAACATGGCTATCCTTACAGAAGAGGTAGGAGAGGTAGCCCGGCTCATCGCCCGGCGGTACGGGGAACAATCTGAAAAGAAATCGGACCGCGGCAAAGAACTGGCTGATGAATTGGCAGATGTTCTTTTTGTAGTGGTTTGTCTGGCCAATCAGACCGGTGTTGATTTGACTGCGGCCATCAAGAGAAACCTTGAAAAGAAAACCATACGGGATAAGGTCCGTCACCGGAACAATCCTAAACTTTCTGCAAAGCCCCGGATTGTAAAAAATCAAATAAAGAGGAAGTCGCCCTCTAAATAAGGAACAACCGAATAGGTGTCTTCCTGAACACAAAATGCCATATCCTCATGAATGTTCAGTCGATTGAGGCGTTGAACATGGGAGGATTTGTTGAGAAAGGAAACCAAATCTTGTTTCGTCTCAGTATACAAAGAAACAGCAGCCAACGCGGCATCGTCGTCGCTTTTAAAAGTGTTCTTCAGTCGGTCTATCAATGCGCCGGCAAATAAAGTGTCCTCCAGATTAAACCGCCCCTTCCAACCTGCGCAAACAACGAGGACAGATTCATTCAATTCCTCTACGCGTTGGGCAACGGCTGAAACATTCAAAAAAGAGCCAATCAGTAAATGCTTGGCTTTTTTTGATTTGTCAATGGCTTGTGTGCCGTTGGTAGTGGTGAAGGCGATCTTTTTTCCACGAATATCTTCTCCGGTATATTCAAATGGAGAGTTGCCTCGATCAAATCCTTCCACTTTTACCCCATTACGCTCTCCACTTGTCTCGTATCCCTCCGTGGCAGCAGCCTTACATTCCTCTAAATCAGCAAAGGGTTTAATGGTCGATGCGCCATGCGCAAACGCTGTCACCATGCAAGAAGTTGCCCGCAGAATATCGGCTACTACTACCGTCTTACCTTCCACTTCATACAGATGAAGCAGTTCGGGGCTAAGGCAAACCTCGATGTTCTTTGGTGCACTCACGATTTAACTTAAATCAATGGAAGTTTATGGACCTCTGCCTTCACCAGCTGATTGCGAACTTCAATAAAAATTTCAGTTCCCGGGGTTGCAAACTCTATGTTTACATAACCAAGGCCAATACCAATACCCAGCATCGGTGAAATGGTTCCAGAAGTAACGTGACCAATGGCATTTCCGGTGGCATCCTTGATGAGGTAATGATGACGTGGAATTCCTTTTTCAGCCATCTTAAAACCGATGAGCTTTTTCGTCACGCCAGTCTCTTTCTGTTTTTTCAGGAATTCTGAGTTGGTAAACTCTTTTGTGAATTTGGTGATCCAGCCAAGACCCGCCTCTAAGGGAGAAGTGGTGTCGTCGATGTCATTTCCGTACAAACAGAAACCCATCTCCAGTCTTAAGGTATCGCGGGCGCCCAAACCGATTGGCTTTATACCGGCTGAAGCACCTGTTGTAAACAGAGCTTTCCAAATGGCTTCGGCATCTGCACGGTGCACATAAATCTCAAAGCCACCAGCACCTGTATATCCGGTGTTGCTCATGATCACGTTTGATTTTCCGGCAAACGTTCCAATGGCAAAATGATAGTATTTGATTTGACTGAGATTAGTATCTGTAAGTTGTTGCAGTACTTCAGCAGCCTTAGGCCCCTGTACGGCAAACAGGCAGATGTCATCTGATTCGTTAGTCATTTCTGCTCCCTTTGAATTGAAGGAGGAAATCCAGTTCCAATCCTTTTCAATGTTAGAGGCATTAACAACCAGCATATAATCTTGTTCACTGATGCGGTACACCAGCAAATCATCTACAATACCGCCGTTCTTATTGGGTAGGCAGGAGTACTGCGCCTGTCCATCTACCAACTTTGCGGCATCGTTGCTGGTTACACGCTGAATGAGATCAAGAGCCTGTGGTCCTTTAATGCGAAACTCGCCCATATGCGACACGTCGAAAACACCCACGCCGTTTCTCACGGTCATGTGCTCTTCAATATCTGAGCTGTAACGCACCGGCATTGAGTAGCCAGCGAAAGGGACCATCTTCGCGCCCAGCGCGACATGCAGGTCATTGAGTGGTATTTGCCTGATCTCCATAGGATTTTCAGGCGCAAAAATAGGACAATCAAACCAGTTCGAGGCAGTTCAGGGTTGGTTTGTAGCCGGCGGCAAAGCGCTCATAAAAAGATTGAATTCAGCCGGCTCTATTCGGTTTTGAAGGTCTGAGATCGCATCGGAGGCAAAGTTCAGCAAGCCTAGCCCAGAGGCCGATCGGATGTATCCTTTCAACAACCGCACGGAATAGGGATTGCGGTGAAGTGCGGAGGCCAATAGCGAGTAGGCGGCGAGATCGTTCTTTTGCTGGTTTGATTTGAAGCCGGCAGCCGATAAAATCCCATCGGTGCAATACAGATTATTTCGCTCAATCCAACGGTAGGCAGGACCAGCTTGTGACGTATCGGGTAGAGAAAGCACAGCATGAAAGTATTTTTGAAAACCTATTTCCTGAGGCTGGAACATAAAATTATTTTTCAGTCGTTGTTGAAGGAGTTCGTATTGCCCACTTTCAGCCAGCATTCGAAGCTCCAGCAGTTGAATGCTGTGAAATAACCGATCATTAGAAATTTCAACTCCATCCAATTCGCGGTAAACCCGAATAGCTTCGTTCATCCGATCGGCCTCAAAAAGTTTTTCTGCCCGATCGTAAATGGCGCGTGCCCGGAGATCTGAATTCGCAATTTTTTTAATCAATGTTCGGAATAAAACGGAGTCTGAATTTTTGAGTCGGTACCGACAATAGGTATACCGCTCTTCGTCACTCAGATCATCAAAAAATGAAACGTTTACTCCCAACGATCGCTTACTCAGATTGGCCAGAAATTGTATCGTGCCTTTATCTTTTTTACCGAGGGTGTCCCAGGCTACAATAGACTCACCCAGACGACCTACTTCTGCCAAAACAACCGCTCTGGTTAATGCTGCATCTTTAAATTCTTGTTGAATGGCATAATCGCTGTATTGTAAGGCCGTTTCCGGAGCCCGTTGTTCCAGCATCCATACCGCAATGATCGTATTGTACCGTCCCTTATTTTCTCCGATGAAGATGGCCTTTTCTAAACTCTCTATAGCTGCATTCAGCAGTCCTGAATGATAGGCAGCTAAAGCAAGTGAAAAATGTAAGGCTTCGGCATAATCACGATTCCCTGAATGCTGGATGTAAGGCGTAAGTTGTCGGATAGATTCTTCACTAACTTTTCCTTTCTGATTGATCAGCCAGTTGTTCAACCACGTTGCATATCCTTGTTGAAATATTGAATCTGATGGAAGCATCAAAGGTGCTTCAAGAATTTGTCCCTTACGGTTAGCCGCGGCCAGTGCATTGGCTCGAGCAGCAAGCGCCGACTCATCAAAAGATTGGTAAAGAGAATCAACATTATTTATGGTTCCTTCTCTTACCACCAGAGCCGTTTCATTAATTCGTGCTGATCTTCCAGCCTTACCGCCCTGTGCGCCCGCTTCCCTGAAATACCAGACAGACGAATCCATGCTGCCAAGTCCGTAATTGGAAAGACCTAAGGCATTTAATAAATATGGGCTATCCGGAAATCTGTTGAGTCCATTTTTGAGGTACGTGAAGGATTCAAGTGATTTCCCGTTGATTTCCAGAAGATTGATCAGACTTAGATACGTTTGCTCGGTTGGTCTTCGCTCAAGCGCATTCTGAAAGAAAACCTTTGCGCGATCGGCCTGACCCTCAGCCAGCGCCGACTCCGCCAAAAGAACATTGGATTGATGGTTATGATAAGCGTAACGCGAAGCAATTCTTAAATAACCATCTGATAAAGTTTTTTCTCCAGCCAATTGATGGTATCCGGCCAGTGCATTGTAGTATCCTCCAATAGCGTCATTAATGGGGCGCTGCCAGATGTTATAAAAAACAAAAGCCAAGGTAGCCACCAACCCTCCAAACCGATACGTGAAAAAGGGCATCACCGTTGGTTGGTAAATGACCTTACTGATGTTGATACCCTCAACCAATAAGGATGAAAAATTTGAAACGATATACGTGACGAACACAAAACCATAACCAATATGAATGTACAACGAAAGGTCACGAAGGGTGGAAAATAAGGCGTCGTTTCCCGTCAGATAAAAAAAACCAATTCCGGAAAAGGAAATCAGACTTAGAGCCATCATCAGATAAACGCCGTAGGGTTCGGTATTGAGAAAATCTCCTAGCTGTTTTTGTTGGTAACGAATTCCTGCAATGCCCAATACACCTGAAATCAAAGCCAGAACAACAGGATGAATGCCATAACTCCATTCAAACCATTTTAGATCGCTCAAATAAATGGCAAAAAGATTGATCAAATAGATTCCAGTCAGTATCAAGAAATCCCGAAATCCATTTCGCTCTTTTCCAGCCATTCCAATAACCGCGATTAGCGCTGCGGGAATTTCGTGTGCCGTCAGAATTAGAAATACTGGAATAGTCAGTAAGGCTGTTGGAAGAAGACCTACCGATAGATAGATCCAGGCCGCAGGTGCTTGGGCAGTTGCTGCAATCAGTGCGTAGGTGATGGTTACAATTATGCCGTAAATGAATAACCTTTTGGAAAAACCTACCGTAGGGAATTTATATTGGAAAAGTAACCCGGGAGTTAGCCAGACTAAGAATACGAGTATGGTTGCAGAGAAGTTTGGTAAAGAGGGAAATAAGGTTTCTAATCTTAGTCCAGATGCGATGAAGAAGAGAAAGCCGGTGCCCACTAAAAAGTTAAAACGCCTGACACTGCTGTGAAGAGCCAAGATGACAATAATCCCAAGCGTTACTAAAAGACCAAAAAATAAGTAGGGGATGGGAAGGACCCGAAAGGAGGAACCTGAAAATGATTCCCAAACAATAAAACTATCTGCTTTAACTTCCAGGCTGTACGGGCCTGCGCCTACCCGGTGGAACGAGGTTTCCAGAGGAAGGTCCTGCAGATTTGGTTCCCACGATAGGGCCGGCCAGGGATAAGCGATCAAGGCACCTACTGCCACGAGAAGTGCCAGTACCGTTGCACTTCCAAAAAACGTAATAACACGTTGCTCGTCAACGGGCCAGGATGTCCAGAAAAACAACCTTTTTTTCATAGGGCGAATATCCGTCACCTGAAGCCCAAATCAAATAATCCTATGACCTGTCGTTAGCACACTACCGCGAAAAAACGCATAAAAGGAAAGGAATTTACCGGGATGAGGCTTCTGAGTTCTCTCGAGCGGGTTTACATTTGTGATCCTTTGACTACAAACTGCTGATGGCTGATTTCATACGACTACTCCCAGACGCTATCGCCAATCAAATTGCTGCCGGCGAAGTAGTCCAGCGTCCTTCATCCTGCATCAAGGAGTTAATGGAAAATGCAGTGGATGCCGGTGCCACGCGAATTCAGGTCATTGTCCGTGAGGCGGGTAAACAATTCATCCAGGTTATCGATGACGGTAAAGGAATGAGCGCAGCTGATTTACGGATGTGCATTGAGCGACACGCCACCTCAAAAATTTCCAAAGCAGAGGACCTCTTTTCGCTTCGCACGATGGGATTTCGCGGGGAGGCCCTGGCCTCCATTGCTGCTGTTGCTCAGTTGGAAATAAAAACCAGACAATCTTCCGATGAGATTGGAAATATTCTGGTCGTTGAGGGTTCGGTAATTAAAAAAAATGAACCAGAGACCTGTGCACACGGGACATCAATAACCATTCGAAATCTTTTCTACAACATTCCGGCACGACGGAATTTTTTAAAAGGAAATCCCGTTGAGTTACGTCATATTATTGATGAGTTTATTCATCTCGCGCTGGCCCATCCGCAGCTTTCGTTTTTGTTGGTGAATGGAGATGAGGTAGTCTATGATCTCACCCCGGGGAAACTCAGCCAACGGATTGTTGGTCTCTTCGGAAAGAATTATCAACAACAACTCGCAGCGATACATGAAGAAGCTGCCGGCATAAAAGTAACTGGCTACATCGGAAGACCTGAATTGGCCAAGCGCACCCGCTCAGAACAATATTTCTTTGTCAATAACCGCTACATCCGAAATAACTACCTGCATCATGCCGTGATGAATGGTTTTGAGGGATTGTTGCAGGAAGGCAGTTTCCCGTTTTATACCCTATTCATCGATATTGATCCTGCACAAATTGATGTTAATGTGCACCCGACCAAGACGGAGATAAAATTTACAGATGATCGCGCGATTTATGCTATCCTTCGCGTGGCCGTAAAGCATGCTCTTGGCTTAAATCAACTGGCACCCGCCATTGATTTCTCTGCTAACATCAACTTGATTGATGAAATTCAACAGGATCCATCAGCTGTAAGTAAGACTTTCTTGTATGAACAGGTTGGATTTCATAGAGATCCGAATACCGATAAATGGCAGTCTTTGTTTGAAGCAAAGTCCAACTTGCACGCTGAGTCCATCCCGGCTATGTTCCCTACCGAACCCGCACGCGATCAAATTTCTGCTCCACGTTTACTGTTTCAGTTTCAAAATCGCTTCCTGGTTCGTGAAGTCAGCCAGGGTCTCATGATCATTGACCAGCAAGCTGCCAGCGAACGCGTTCTGTTTGATCGGTTCAATCGATCCGTTTCAGGGAACAGTCAAAAATTACTCTTTCCCATTACACTTGAGCTCAGTGCGTCTGATTTTACGCTTCTCTCCGGAATGATGGAGGAGCTCACTCGACTCGGTTTTGAATTGGAGGTCTTTGGGAAGAATGCTTTTTTGTTGACCGGAGTGCCACAGGAGGTTTCCGGAAATGAGAAACAAATAATTGAAGAGCTGCTGGAGCAGTTTAAAATGAATCAGCAAGACCTGAAAATCGCGGTTTTCGAAAATCTGGCTCGCTGCCTGGCTTCCCGAGGATCCGTAAAAAGAGGTCAGATTTTGAACCGGGAACAGCAGGAGGCGCTGGTCGCTGGACTGTTTTCCAGTTCAACACCATCGCTGACACCCGACGGCCGCGCAACATTCTTTATTTTTGAATCCGGTCAAATAGACCGGTACTTTGCTTAAACCAACAACATGTTTCAGACTTCGCCACTCGTAAAAAATCTGATCATCATTAATGTGGTCATTTTCCTGATCCAGAATCTGTTTCCGGTGGCCGATTACCTGCTTATGTTGTGGCCAATGGATTCGGAGCATTTCCAGCCGTATCAGTTATTCACCTACATGTTTGCTCACGGAAGTTTATGGCATGTTTTGTTTAACATGCTTGCCTTATCTTCTTTTGGACCTATTCTGGAGAATTATTGGGGCGATAGAAAATTTCTTTTCTTTTATCTCGCTACGGGATTGGGTGCTGGTTTAATCTATGCTACGCTGAATTACTTTTTAGGTACCGGTGGTCCGATGCTCGGTGCCTCTGGTGCGATCTACGGAATACTGATGGCCTTTGGTATGGTTTTCCCTAACCTGGAAATCATGCTTCTCTTTCCACCTATCCCGCTGAAAGCAAAATATATGGTCTTTGTTATGGGCTTCATCACCTATGCAATGGATAAAAGTGGACAGGTGGCACACGCTGCTCACTTTGGAGGCGCTCTAGTTGCCTTTGTTGTAATTAGTTACTGGAAAAGTCAGGGTCGCCGAAATGGATGGTGACTTTAACAAGGTTTTAATCCATGCTTGAGGAATTTAAAAACGCATTTCGTCGACCGAACAACAGTCACATCCAGTTGATTCTGATCAACGTTGTAGTTTTTGTTGTTCTGGCATTGTTGTACGTTATTTCTACCATCGGCGGGTTTGATCAGGTATTTGCAACTGTATATAAGGCTTTTAGTCTGCCGCCGAAACCCGATGAATTTTTTTATCGGCCATATACTTTGATTACGTATGCCTTTGCTCACAGCCTTCGTGACATCTGGCATATTTTGTTTAACATGATTTCATTGTACTGGTTCGGCCGCTTATTCATTGAATACCTTGGAAACGATCGTCTAATAGCTGTTTATATTTTGGGAGCACTGGCTGGTGGTGTGCTTTATTTGGTTTTGTTTAATTCCGTACCATTTTTTCAGGAGCGCGCAGGTGTTGGGATGGTCGGTGCATCGGCGGCCATCTATGCCATTATGGTTGCCTGTGCTACGTTGATACCGGATTATACTTTCTTTCTTCTGTTCCTTGGGCCGGTTCGAATCAAATACATTGCCTTATTTTTTATCCTGCTAAGTTTTCTAGGAACTGTTTCTTCCAATGCAGGGGGTAACCTTGCTCACCTCGGAGGAGCTGCGATCGGTTACGTTTACATTAAACGGTTACAAGCAGGCTCCAATATTGGTTCTTGGATTACACGTCTTTTGAATTGGTTGGTGTCCTTATTTTCCGGTCGGAAAACAGTGAAACTGAAGTATGAAAAAAGAGAAAGCCCCGTTTCTCGCGGGGCTAGCTCATCTCAGGTTACTCAAGAAGAAATCGATGCCATTCTTGACAAGATTTCCGCAAAGGGTTATGAAAGCCTTTCTTCAGAGGAAAAGGAAAAGCTCTTTCGGGCAGGTAAGCGTTGATTAGTCAAAGCGGTAAACACGCTCAATTTCTGAGCCTGGTTCAACTTTACACAGATCGTGCAAAATCCCATCGCTGAGTCGATATACCCAACCGTGTAAAACAGGCTTATTCCAGTCTTTCCAGGCGCGTTGAATGATATTGGTTTTTACAAGATTATAAACGCCATGAATGACGTTTAATTCCGTAAGCCGATCTGCTCGGGTGCTGGCATCCTTAAGATTATCCAACTCCACCCGGTTGTTGTAATACGTGTCTTTAATATTCCGCAGCCAGTTATCAATAAGCCCAAAGCTTGAATTTCCCATGGCGGCTTTAACCCCACCACAACCATAGTGTCCGCAAACGATGATGTGTTTCACCTGCAACACTTCTACGGCATATTGTACGACGCTCATCATATTCAAATCGGTATGGTCTACAATATTGGCGATGTTGCGGTGTACAAAAATTTCACCCGGTTGTGTATTGGTAATTTCATTGGCCGGTACACGGCTGTCGCTGCAGCCAATCCATAAAAATTCTGGTGTTTGTACATGCTCAAGTCGATTGAAAAATTCCGGATCGCGCTCTAGTTGAAGAGCAGCCCAGGCACGGTTTTCCAGAAGAAGTTTTTCGTGTGTTTTCATAATTATTTAGTCGATGGTTTCGGATTTGAAAAAGGGGTGTAAAGCGTTTTTAGTTTTTTTGATTTCAACATCAATATTTTTTTTGAGCGCACTTATTTTAAAGTCATTCAGAATTTCAAGGATATCGTTATCGTAGTATTGAATGGAAGAGCCTTCAATAAGCACCTTTGAATTTCCCGGAATCGATTCAACAGCCTTAAGAAGCGGAGACTTGTTCAGAAATGAAACGTCCTTTGTGAATTTAATCATGTAGTTGTTTCCGTGATTCACCACCAACACAGCCGAATGAAAATTACTTTTTAAAACAAAGTAAACCGCAATCAATATCCCGATGAAAATACCCATGAGCAGGTTTGTTAATAGAATGACCAGGATGGTTACCGCAAATGGAATGAATTGATCAAGCCCTTTTTTGAATTGTTCCTTCCAAAGACTTGGTGAACTTAGTTTATAACCAACCTGCAGTAGAATGGCTGCTAATGCAGAAAGCGGGATGTATTCAAGCGCCGTGGGAAATAACAATACTGCGGTGGCGATAAAAAATCCATGTGCAATGGTCGAAAATTTTGTTTGAGCTCCGGAGCTTACATTGGCGGAGGTGCGCACAATTACGGAAGTCACCGGTAAGCCGCCCAAAAAGCCCGAGATCATATTGGTTACCCCCTGAGCTTTTAATTCTCTATTAAGTGGAGTTACGCGCTTAAATGGATCCATTTTATCAGCCGCTTCAATGCTCAGCAATGACTCCAGGCTGGCCACCAACGCGAGGGTAGTGGCAATCGTAAAAACTCGAGCATCATTGAGTATGGTCCAGTCAGGCAGGCTGAATCCAGCAGACAATTCATCAAGCGCTGGAAGGTCTACCATGTGAATTCCACTTAAGGCAAGCTCGGGAAATGAGTTCTGAAAAAATAAATTCAAGACTACACCAAGAACTACGGCCAGAAGTGGCCCTGGTATGATCGAAAGCACGGCATTTTTTTTGATTCGATCACTTCCCCAAAATATTAGTAAGGCTAAACAGGCTGTGGAAATTATTACCGCCCCCGTGCTCAGATTCATTACAGCAGCAAGAATTTCTGTGAAGGTGTTTTGATTGTCTGGCTGAAGAAAAGATTCATCTCCTTCATAATCTTTGTCATCACCCAAAGCATGCGGAATTTGTTTGAGGATTAGGATAAGGCCAATGCCCGCCAGCATCCCTTTAATCACAGATGATGGAAAAAAATACCCGATAGCCCCTGCTTTGGCATATCCAAGCACTAGTTGTATGACTCCAGCCAGGACAACCGCAGCAGAAAAAGCCTGAAATGTTCCCAGGTCCGAGATAGAGGCCAGCACAATACTGGCTAAGCCTGCTGCTGGTCCACTCACGCTCAATTGAGACCCGGATAATAGTCCGGTAACGATTCCGCCAAGCACTCCGGCAATAAGACCAGAAATTAAGGGTGCGCCTGAAGCCAAAGAAATACCCAGGCACAAGGGAATGGCTACAAAAAATACAACTACAGAGGCTGTTAAGTCCTGCCTGTAGCTGCCAAAAATGGATTGATTAGGATTAGTTCCCATTGAATATTGGTATAAAGAAATTAAGGTTAAACTTGATCTTGCCGTGAATGAAACGGCTATTGGAAAATATCCGACTCAGGAACGTGGCGGCGGATAGACGACCTCACAAATGACTGGATAAAAGTTCAAGAAATATTCTGTGAAGTGAAGTAATACGCTTCGGTGGTTGCTATTTGATCTTAAGGATTTATTCAGTGCCTTGTCCAATTCCTTTCTTTCATCCGAGTCTTCATCGCCCGTAGCTTCCTCAGCAAGAGAATAGGTTTGCTGGTCTGTTAAGGCAATACCTACTAAAGGAGCAACGGATTGGACCCCTAGAACACCAATCAAAAGAAACAACAAGAATATAAACCGGAGTTTATTCACACCATAAAGATAATTTTAAATTATCCTCGAACAACCCTGATAGATTTAAATAGAGAGATAGCCCTCAGGCAGATCTACCTGTAGCCACTTCTTTTGCTTATCCAATTGGATGAAAAAGGGACTGTTTAGAGGTAACAGGATCTCTCCGGAATCGCCGGCTATTTCAATCAAACGATTTTCGGGAATCCCCGAAACGCCCGTGACCAATCCAATTTTTCCCGCTTGTTTATCCTCTACTGTAAACCCAATTATTTCTTCGGCATAAAACGCTTCACTGGAGGAAGAGGGTCCAGGAATTTTGAAGTACACCTGATGTCCGCGAAGTGCGGTCGCGGCATCAATCGAATCCACTCCTGCCAACTTGATGAAGGCCTTATCTGGACGGGCAGAAAACGCTTCAACCTCGAATTTTTTAAACTCACCATCCAATTCAAAGAAGGCCACCTTTACCTTTTCAGGCAGTTCTACACGGAAAAGGTTGACGGTAATTTCTCCCTTCAAGCCGTGTGCTTTAGCCACATAGCCCGCTTTGAAGATGTTTTTCGGGGTCATTCAGTCAGCTAAAAAAAATGCCGGCTTTGAAACCGGCAATATTTTAAGAGAATTGATTACGGTAATTATGCCTCCGATGCAGGAGCCTCTGGAGCGGTAGCCTCGGAAGCCTCCTCAGTCGCTGCTGGAGCTTCACTTGCAGCGGCTTCCTGCTTCTTGCGAATCGCTTCGGCACGTGCTTCACGTACCTTGGTTTCCGCTTCCTTACGAGCTTTAACTGAAGCCTGCTTGTCCTTAGACAAACGCTCCACTTTAGTTTGAATCTTGGCTTCTTTTTCTTTTTTCCAGGCGTCTAGTTTCGCGTCAGCCTGTTCCTGAGTTATTGCACCTTTAACTACTCCAATCTGAAGATGCTTGCGAAGAAGCACACCACGATACGAGAGAATTCTTCCTACCGTATCGGAAGGCTGAGCACCTTTCATCAACCATTCAAAAGCTTTTTCATCGCTCAATTCAATGGTTGCAGGATTAGTGAGGGGGTTGTAGGTACCGAGTTTCTCAATGAACTTTCCGTCTCGGGGAGAGCGGGTATCGGTTACCACTACATCAAACATGGCCAGCTTTTTACGGCCGCGGCGGGCCAAACGAATTTTTACCATTTTTTAAGTTTTTAAATGTTGGATCTCGTCCGGTTTTTAAAGGACTGCAAAGCTAGGATAATTCGGTAATCCAACAAGATTAACCCTAATGCAAAGCCATATAAATTGAACGATAAGCCTAAAAAAAGGCTATTTTACCTTGATTTTGTGCTTTTGGATGTAACTCCGGTTAATTACACTGTGCTTATGTTCATTTGATTTTCTGAAAAAATCACAATATCTGTATAAGCGGATATTAGGTTTTTACATAAACCTATCCCTGATTAGCTTTACAGACTTTTTGGAAAATCCATGGATAAATTCTCCTTCATCTTAAACGCTGATCCCGGATATGTGGACCAGTTGTATCAATCCTACAAATCTGATCCGTCTTCGGTTGATGCCACCTGGCAGAAATTTTTTGAGGGGTACGAATTTTCCCTTCAGCGCTTCGGCGAGGATGGGCCTTCCGCTTCGGCCTCAGATGGCTTATCGCTAAAGGAAACCCAGGTTCGTAACCTTATTTTTGCCTACCGATCTTTTGGCCACCTAAAAGCCAACACGAACCCGGTACGCGAGCGACGCAACCACCACGTAAACTTTGAGTTGAAAAGCTTCGGACTTTCCGATGCCGACCTGGATGTTGAATTTGATGTGGGCCGCGAAATCGGAATGGGGCGTTCCACCCTTCGAAAAATCATTGAAAAACTTCAGAAGGTCTACGTTGGTACGGTCGGTTTTGAATACAACTTCATCCGTAATGATGAAGTCAGAGAATGGTTCTTTAAAAAATGTGAGCAAGAATATTATCAGCACAATCCTTCCTTTGACGAAAAGAAGTCCATTCTCTCTAAACTGAATGAAGCGGTTGTTTTTGAAAACTTTCTGCACACTAAATTCCTTGGTCAAAAAAGATTTTCTCTGGAAGGCGGTGAAAATACCATACCAGCCTTGCAAAAGATTATAGATAAGGCTGCTGAAATGGACGTGAAAGAAGTGGTGATTGGTATGGCCCATCGCGGTCGCCTGAATGTACTCTCCAACATCCTGGAAAAAACCTACGAACAAATCTTCACCGAATTTGAAGGCAATGTCAACCCTGACCTGACTATGGGTGATGGCGATGTGAAGTACCACCTTGGCTACGCTTCACAAATCAAAACACCGTCCGGAAAGAAAATTTATGTGAAACTAACTCCCAATCCTTCGCATCTGGAAGCGGTGGATCCTCTGGTACTTGGTTATACTCGTGGACAGATTGACGACGAGTATAAAGGAGAATTGCGTAAGGCCATGGCCATTCTGATTCATGGTGATGCCGCCATTGCCGGACAGGGAATTGTTTATGAAATTGTTCAAATGTCCGGCCTTCCCGGTTATACCACCGGAGGCACGATTCACTTTGTGATCAACAACCAGGTCGGATTCACAACGGATTTTGAAGATGCTCGTACTTCTATTTATTGTACGGATGTTTCAAAAATTGTTGATGCACCGATTCTCCATGTAAATGGTGACGATGCAGAGGGAGTGACTTTCTGCGCCAACCTGGCTCTGGAATACCGTCAGCGATTCGGAAAAGATATTTTCATCGACATGCTCTGCTACCGTCGTCACGGACACAATGAAAGCGACGAGCCTAAGTTTACTCAGCCCAAGCTCTACAACATCATTGCTAAACACCCCAATCCGCGTGAAGTTTATTTGAAAAAACTTACAGCAAGTGGAATTGATGCAGCCCTCGCTGATGAAATGGAACAAAAGTTCCGCCAATTGCTGCAGGACCGTCTTAATGAGATCAAACAAAAGCCACTCCCATACAAAACACAAAAGATTGAGGAGGAGTGGCAGCAACTTCGTTTTGCCGTGCCGGCAGATTTTGAGAAATCACCTAAGACAGGCGTCACTCCTTCAGTCATTGATTCTGTTGGAAAGGCGCTAACAACTATCCCGGAAAACTTTAAGCCGATCAAGCAAATCGAAAAGCTTCTTAAAGACCGCAAAGCTTCCTTTTTTGAGGAGAAAGCACTCGGTTGGGCGGAAGCTGAATTGTTGGCTTATGGTTCCCTTCTGGCAGAGGGCCATCCTGTACGTATAACCGGACAGGATGTAAAGCGTGGTACATTTTCGCACCGCCACGCCTGTTTCTGGGATTCGAACACGAATGAAATGTATTGTGGCTTGAATGATCTGGATAAGAGCAAGGCCAAATTCCATATTTATAATTCACTCCTTTCGGAATACGGTGTACTGGGATTTGAATATGGCTATGCGATGGCTACTCCTCAAGCCCTGGTGATCTGGGAAGCACAGTTTGGTGATTTTGCCAATGGCGCTCAGGTAATGATTGACCAGTTTCTTTCTAGCTCTGAATCCAAATGGCAAAGACAAAACGGAATGGTTTTGATGTTGCCTCACGGCTATGAAGGACAAGGTCCGGAGCACAGCAGTTGCCGTCCGGAGCGTTTCCTTCAGTTGTCGGCAGAATACAACATGGTGGTGCTAAACCTCACCACCTCGGCAAACCTGTTCCACATGCTGCGCCGACAGGTGAAATGGGAGTTCCGCAAACCTGCGGTGCTGTTCTCTCCGAAGTCGCTGCTCCGACATCCGGGTGTAGTTTCGCCAATTAAAGAATTTACGGATGGAATCTTCAGGGAGGTAATCGATGATCCAAATGCAGGAAATGAAAAGGTTACCCGCTTGATTTTATGTACTGGCAAGCTGTTTTACGAATTGCAGGAGGTTCAGCAAAAGAAAAAGTTGAAACATGTTGCGATCGTCCGTATAGAGCAGCTTTTCCCATTCCCTGAAAATCAAGTTAACGGCATCTTTAAAAAGTATAAGGGTGCTGAAATTGTCTGGGCACAGGAGGAGCCGCTGAACATGGGCTACTGGTCATTTATGGTTCGGATGTTGCCCGAGGTGAAAATGAAACTGGTTTCACGCAAAGCCAGTGCTTCGCCAGCAACCGGATACAACAAGGTTCATAAAATGGAACAGGAAAGAATCATTAACGACGCACTCGGAATTTAATCCCTGAAACAACTGGAATATGGCTATATCTGTTAAAGTACCTTCTGTTGGAGAGTCCATCACCGAGGTAACCATTGCCAACTGGATCCGTCAGAACGGCGACATGGTCCGTATGGACGAAGTGATCGCTGAACTCGAGTCTGAAAAAGCAACTTTTGAGCTCACGGCTCCTGCTGCCGGAAAGCTGATTGTCAAAAAACAAAAAGGTGACTCTGTGCCCATCGGAGAGATTGTCTGTGAAATTGAAGAATCAGTCAATGCAGTTCCCTCTGCGCCTGCACCAGTTGCTCCGGCGGTTGAAAAGGCACCTGCACCAACAGGTGTTGTGAAAGAAATGAAAGTACCTGCAGTAGGCGAATCCATCACAGAAGTCACCATTTCAAATTGGTTGAAAAAAGATGGTGATCTCGTCCGATTGGATGAAGTGATTGCAGAGGTTGAGTCTGAAAAAGCCACTTTTGAATTGCCAGCTGAGGCAACAGGTATTTTACGCATAGTGGCCCCGGAAAAATCAACATTACCTATCGGTGGACTGATTTGTCGAATTGAGGTAACTGATGGCGCTGTTGCTGCCACTGCTGCCACTGCAAAATCAGAAGTGCCCGCTAAATCGGATACCAATGCAGCATATGCACAAGGTCATCCATCGCCTGCGGCCGCTAAAATTTTAGATGAAAAGGGAATTCCCGCATCGTCCGTAGCAGGTACAGGAACAGGCGGTCGGATTACTAAAGAAGATGCTGTACGTGCTCAGGCTCCTGCATCAAAACCTGCAGAGGCCTCTAAGGCACCAGCTGCTGCTGCACCTGTTGTTGCAGGTGGTCGAGGCAAGCGCGCCGAAAAAATGACTTCCCTCAGAAAAACCATTTCCAAGAGACTGGTTTCCGTGAAAAACGAAACCGCTATGCTCACCACCTTTAATGAGGTGGACATGAAGCCGGTTATGGACATGCGTGCCAAATACAAGGATAAGTTCAAAGAGAAGTATGGCGTTGGTCTGGGTTTTATGTCGTTTTTCACAAAGGCGGTTTGTCAAGCCCTGCGCGAATGGCCGGCTGTGAATGCACAGATCAACGGCGATGAGATCATTTATCATGACTATTGTGATGTTTCCATTGCTGTTTCAACTCCCCGTGGATTGGTTGTGCCGGTTATCCGAAATGCAGAGTTGTTGAGTTTTGATCAGATTGAATCCGAAATTGCCCGACTGGCTGCCCGTGGTCGTGAAGGAAAACTTTCTATTGAGGAAATGACGGGCGGAACCTTCTCCATTACCAATGGCGGAGTATTTGGATCGATGCTTTCTACACCGATTCTCAACCCGCCGCAATCGGCCATTCTGGGTATGCACAATATTGTGGAGCGTCCGGTAGTTAAGGATGGTCAGATTGTAATTCGTCCGGTGATGTACCTGGCGCTTTCCTACGATCACCGTATTGTGGATGGTCGTGAATCGGTGAGCTTCCTGGTAAGGGTGAAAGAATTGTTGGAAGATCCGGGAAGATTGATCCTTGGAATTTAATTTTTGAATACACTTTTTATGGCGAATCAATATCAGGTAGTTGTCATCGGCTCTGGTCCTGGCGGATACGTAGCTGCTATCCGTTGTGCTCAACTCGGAATGAAGACGGCAATAATTGAAAAGTATCCGACTCTTGGCGGCACCTGTCTGAATGTGGGATGCATACCGTCGAAGGCTATGCTCGATTCCAGTGAGCATTTTCACAATGCGGCGCACCATTTTGCTCAACATGGAATTGAGATCAACGCCCCGAAGGCGAATCTTTCCCAAATGATTAAGCGAAAGGCTGAGGTCGTCAAATCAAATGTCGATGGTATTGCCTTCTTGATGAAGAAAAATAAAATTGATATTCATACCGGTACAGGATCTTTTGTGGATAAGCATACGGTGAAAGTAACGGCCAGTGATGGTTCCGTAAAGAATCTCACTTCCGATAAAATCATCATTGCAACAGGATCAAAGCCAACGCCACTTCCGTTTGCTCCATTCGATAAAAAACGAATCATCTCCAGTACAGAAGCATTGGAAATGAAAGAAATCCCAAAACATTTGATTGTTGTTGGTGGAGGAGTAATTGGGATGGAATTGGGATCTGTTTATGCGCGACTGGGTAGTAAAGTATCCGTAGTAGAATTTTTAGATTCCATTATCCCAACCATGGATGGAACCATGGGTAAGGAGCTGCAGAAATCACTCAAGAAGTTAGGCATGGATTTTTACCTGGGTCATAAGGTCACTTCTGTGGTGAACTCAGGTGCACAGGTTTCGTTAACTGCTGAAGATAAGGCTGGAAAAAAATTAGAATTATCGGGCGATTATTGCCTGGTTTCAATCGGTCGTCGTCCTTTTACAGATGGTCTTGGTTTGGAAAACATCGGTATCCAACCTGTGAAAGGTCAGATACCAGTAGATGATCATTTGAAAACAACGGTTGAAAATATTTACGCGATAGGTGATGTGGTACGCGGGGCTATGTTAGCGCACAAAGCCGAAGAAGAAGGCGTAATGGTTGCCGAACAGATCGCTGGTCAAAAGCCTCACATCAATTATAATTTGATACCTGGTGTAGTGTACACCTGGCCTGAAGTGGCTAGTGTTGGCAGAACAGAAGAACAATTGAAGACAGCTGGTATAAAGGTTAAGTCTGGAAGTTTTCCATATAAAGCGCTCGGCAGAGCAAGGGCCTCTATGGATTTAGATGGACTGGTAAAGGTTTTAGCTGATGAAAAGACAGATGAAATTCTTGGTGTTCACATTATCGGCGCCCGGGCTGCCGATATGATTGCAGCCGCTGTGGTGGCTATGGAATACCGTGCTTCCGCAGAAGATGTATCCAGAATGTCGCATGCACATCCAACCTATATGGAAGCCTTTAAGGAAGCCTGCCTTGCCGCCACGGCCAATAGGCCCTTGCATATGTGAGGTCTTGCATCAGCTGGAACACCATTGATTTGTTGATTTTTGAAGCTTCCAAAGCTTCAGGATGTCGCCGTTCCTTTAAAGAATGGTATTTTTTACCTTTAGGTTTGCATTCATTTAATCCTGATCGCTGTATGAGGAATTTTACCCTGGTTGTCGTGTTGTTCCTGGTTTCATGGACCGGTAGTTATGGTCAGAATGCCTATTCGGATTATGTACCCAGTTATGATGCAGCCATTTTCACTGAGGAGTTTTTATCGAACGATTATGGTTGGTATGAGGGTACAGATGAGAATTGCAGGATTTATGACGTGCAACTAGGCTATTTGGAATTACAATCCAAATGTACAGGTGATTATACCACGATGAATTTCAATAACAATAGCGGTTTTACCATTGACACTTCGCGTGATTTTGAAATTGAGATTTCTATTTATCCCTATTCGGGAGAAGATAACAACAGCCATTCCCTTGGTTGGGGAAAGGATGCCAAGAAGGATGATCGGTATTCGTTTGGGATTTCCAGGAACGGGCAATTCATCATCTCAAAATATTCCAATGGCGCTTGGTCTTACCTGAAGGACTGGACGACCTCTTCTGTTATTAATACAACAGGCTACAACAAGCTAACCATACGAAAAGTCAACTTCCAGTATTATTTCTTTATAAATGAAAGTTTGGTTCACAATGCTCCATTCGAATCTTTTTTTGGTCAGCGGCTTTCGATGCAGTGCAATCAAAATTCAATTGGTCGTTTCGATAATATTCACATCCGCTACATCCGCAAGTCTGAGCCGGTAAAAAAATATGAGCCACCTATCGTGGTGAGTACTATTGGAGAGTCTTCTTATAACGATTTTTCAACAGTGGACAAAGAAATTATTTTTTCAGATGATTTCTCTACCAACACTTATGGCTGGTATGAAGGACGTGACGACAATTGCCGCATCTTTGATTATCAACCTGGATTCCTACAGCTTGAATCCATCTGTACGGGCAGTTATACGACCATGAACTTTAATTCCGATAAGGGATTTTTTATCGATGATACCAGAGATTTTGAAATTGAAATTTCCGTTTATCCGGTTTCCGGAGAAGACGACAACGGAAACAGTCTTTCTTGGGGTAAGTCGAATGACGGAGATAATCGTTTCATGTTTGGAATTACCCGAAATGGACAATTTTCCATCTGGAAATACAATGGAAATTGGGTGAGCTGGAAGGAGTGGACCGAATCAAGTCTCATTAATACTCAGAACTACAATCTCCTTACCATTCGAAAAGTAGGCAGCTACTACTCTTTTTTTATAAACAAGGTTCTGGTACATCAACAACCTTTTGAATCCTTTTTTGGTCAACGGCTCTCTATGCAATCCAACCAAAATGCCGTGGCCCGTTTTGATAACATTCGCATTGCCTACCTACGCAAGCAGCAAGGGGATAAGGCAGGGCCAACCATAACACTCTTTGAGCCCGAGGTCGCCATCGATGGCCGTGTAGAAGAATCGAATAAACAGATACTGGTAAAAGGTCGTGCATATGATGGAAGTGGTTTATTTGAAGTTTCTGTAAATGGTGAAGAAGCTACCATACATGAAAACTCTAATTTTGAAGCTCTGGTACGACTCGGTATTGGTGATAATCGAATAGTGATTAGAGCATCTGATACAAAAAATAATTTCTCTGAATTCACATTTACCATTCATCGGTCGGAGGCCCAGACATTAAGCCGGATTGAAACTAAGTCGCCGCAGTTACCTGGAGATAAAAAAGTTATTTCGGATGTTGACATCAACATTCCAAAGGGCAGCATTCAAAGACCCGATGCCATTGCTGTAGTGATTGGCAATCGTGATTACACCAGCACCAAGTCAGTCGATTTTGCCATTAACGATGCGCGCATTGTAAAAGAGTATCTGATCAATTCACTTGGATTCCAGGAAGGTAATATTCTTTATTATGAAAACGCGACTAAGGGGCAATTCGAAATGTTGTTTGGCACCGAAATGAATGAAAAGGGAAAACTTTTCAATACAGTTATGCCAGGCTTTTCGGATGTGTTTGTTTTCTACAGTGGACATGGAGCACCTGGATTAAAGGATCAGAAAGGTTATTTTGTTCCTGTAGAGTGCGATCCAAATTATGTGGAGATTAGTGGATTTGATAGCAATGTCTTTTATAAAAATCTTGGAAAGCTTCCGGCAAAAAGTGTTACGGTTGTTTTGGACGCCTGCTTTTCAGGCGCTAATGTATTTTCAAATATTAGTCCGATTGTAATTAAAGCACAAGCTGCGACGCGTCCAGACAATATAAATGTGCTGGGTTCTTCTTCTGGTTCCCAGGTTTCATCGTGGTACAACGATAAGGGCCATGGCTTGTTTACGTATTTCTTTTTGAAATCCCTGCAGGATAAAACGATTTCAGATAAAAATGGAGATGGATCGGTTTCGCTTCGCGAAATTCATCAGGTTCTTTCCGATAATGTGCGCGGAGTACCTTATTGGGCCCGTCGGTTGCACGGCATTGAACAAACGCCTACGCTCGAAGGAAGAAATCCTGACTTCGTATTGTTTAAGTAATTCGTTGGTAGCGATTTACTCAGCGCGGTAAACCAGGCTAACGGTAATATTGGCTGTCTTCCGTTTTGAGGTTGTATTGAAAGAACCACCCCACGAATAGTCCTCAGAGGAATTCTCGGCAACAATCTGGAAAACACCCATATCAGCTGTTTGCAACGAGCCAACGGTGCTGCCTGAATTCTCAGCAATCTTTTTAGCCCGCTCGTACGCATCTTTAGTGGCCGCCGCAATCATTTCAATTTTAAGCTCTGCCAATTTTGTATAGTAATACTGCGGATTATTGGAATAAAACTCAATGCCTGTGTTAATCAACTCGCTGACCATTCTGGAAATATTCTCCACTTTGTCAACTTCCTGCGACTCGATCTGAACACGCTGACTCAGTCTGTATCCGGTGAAAACCGAACGAATTCGATTTCCGACATCGTCATATGTTTCATCGAACTCTTTATTGATGGTAACTGCTGAGAATACGATGTTTTCTTTTTTCAAACCTTTTGAAAGCAAGTAGGATTTGATGCTTTCCCGATCCTTATCTAAGGAAGAATAAGCCTCTTTGAGGTTCATACTTTTCCGCACAAATTCTCCACTCCATACGATAAGATCGGATGTAAAACTTTTAGTGCCCAGACCAGTTACCGAGATGGTATTATAAGGTTTGTTCCGGTTTAAAAAAGCATTTGAAAGAATTACAGCAGTGACTACGATCGATATAGCCACCAAAGCACTGTTGAGTCTTATTTTCATGAGTTGATAATTTTTACCCGTGACAAGAGCCTGAAATTAACATAATATCGGAACAGAAGCCCAATGACTACCGGGATTAGCATTAAATTAAGTTCCTGAGGCAGGTAAGGCCAGGCTGCCAATAAGAGAACAGTAAGTATGGTCATAGCCTGGAAATAGCGTTGCCGGTGCAGAACCGATCGGATCAAGGGTAAAAATAAATTCAACGGCATGGCCCAAAGCAAATTGAAATTCCAGGCAGCCGCTTTGTGGTCAGTTCCAAACCACAGGACTACCAATAATAAACCAAGCAATCCCGTTGTTGTGAACAAGATCTTATCTACCCAGCCAGTAATCTCATGATTTCGAATATCGATGAAGGAGACAACTATGAGGGCTATCATCAGTAAACCAAAAATTACCAAGGGATGAGTAAAGCTAAAGGGGTGAGTTTCTGAACTTGATTGATAGACAATCTTCTTTTCCCGAACCAATGGCATGGATAACGTTCCATTTTTAATGGTCGCGTAGTCAAATCCCTTCTCTAAATAATCGGGCAGGAACATGTGTACGTTTGCGTCCGCATCTTTATCCATAGGTAGGCCAAGACAGATGTCGATACCCAAATCACCCCACGGCTGATGCACCAGATACAAATCGGTCAGCTGCCGGATTGTTCTTGATTCCGAAACGACAAACTTTTCAAAGCTTATGCGGTCTCCAAATACCTGCTTAATAACATCTCTGGGCTTGGTTGAGCAGTTGTCATAAAAATAGTCGTAGCGGTAACTGCGGTTTTCGGGCAGTGCATTGTTCCAGAGGAAATTGAATAATGCTTGTCTGTCAACACTGTCCAGGTTTAATTCTTGCTCATGGATGTAGCGGTTATCCCGAATGTAGTAATCTCTGAAGGCAGGATATTCCTGAACAGACAACATGTAAAAATTCCGCCCTCGGGCAAAGTTGAGATAAAAGTTAGGTTGATTGAAATCAAACGTTCCGTAATTGAAAGACCAGTCAATACCTTGCTGTGCATCAAACACGCGAATGGCGCTATGACCAAAGGCGGAATACAGCTCACCCTGCCATGGTCCGCAGGTTATCAGGGAAATTTTTGCTTCCGGAGTTAGGGTATAAGGCGCAGCCTGAAGGCGAGGTGTTGCCAAAAAGAGAAGCGCCACACCCAACAATGTGCTTAGGAAATGTTTATTCATGGGGAAGACAAAGTTATTCAAATCGGATTATTCCATCCGGTGTAATCAGATGGGTTAACCGAACGTCGTGTGCTTCGAAGGGTAACGGATCGGAGAGAGGCAGAATGCTGATCCCCACTTTAAGACAATCCTGACGACAATCTTTAAGGAAACGATCGTAATAGCCTTTTCCGTAACCCAAACGATGGCCCTGTCGGTCTGCCAGCAGTACGGGTACCAGAACCATGTCAATCTTTTCGACCGGTGTAGGTATTCCTTGTTTTGGCTCCACAACACTAAATGAATTTTTTTCGAGTTGATGGAGCCCTTCGAAGTAGTAAGACTCTAGATGCTCCCCAGCCATTTTTGGAATGGATATCCGAACAGCGGGAAATTCTCTTCGTAACCGATCGATAAGCGGCCAAAGATCCGGCTCCCTACGTTCGGTCATGGGCAGAAATACGTGCAAGGTATGGATGAAGTTGAGATCGAATCCGGTAAAGAAGTAGTCACAAATCGAGCGGCTTTTTTCGAAGTAGGAAGCCTCATCCATGGCCTGTCGTTGCAGGCGGGCGTGTTTCCTCAATTCCGCTTTATTCATAGATCAGTACGTGGAAGCGAAGATCGAACGGGTCAAGATGCTCCAAAAGGCTGTTTATAAATTGTCGATCGGTTTGATAAAAATTGAGCACATTATCGATGCGCTCCTGCAAACCTCCACCCGGGAATAGCTTTTCTTTAACAGTCTCGGTCTGGCGCAATACATCAGAGCCTTTTCTTTTCTCGGCGCGGAGCATTTTGTGCTCCATACGCTCAAGTCCTTGGGTAATCCGATGCAACTCGGCGGCCACCATCTTGGCCAGAGTTGGATCAACGTTCAGTGCCTGCTGTCTGATTTCATTCAGCGTTGACTCAAAATATTTTTTAGGATTATCCAGTCGAAGCGGATAAGTGCTGTTTCGGAGTGCTATACTGTTCAGCAGGTTTTGTTTCGTTTGAAACAATTCTGCTGTGGAAACACCTGTTCTCTTCACCAAACGCATTGCGGGCTGATCGACAACCAATGCAAAATTTCGCGGTAATAGTATTGGAAAAGGAGTTTGAAAATGATCGAAAACCTTTTTGAGTTGAAGCCAGTAAACCATTTCTGCCGGACCACCGATATAGGCGAGATTGGGCAGAATCATTTCCTGATAAAGTGGACGCAGGATTACATTGGGGCTTAACTTCTCTGGTTCTTCCAGGATCATCTTCCGAACTTCCGACTCATTGAAGGTTAGCGAACCATCGATTACTTTAAAATCCTTTTCGCTTTGTTCGATGCGTTCGCGAATACCGGTATCCAAATAAAAAAAGTTACAATCCCGGGCCAGTACCTGTGGCTCATAACCGGCTTTACGAAGGTCCTCATTGGTGGTATCAACAAGTTTTTTCGTGATGCCACTAAATACATCAGCCTCCATGACCCCTGAAAAACGATGCTTTAGTTCCCGGTCATCGGCATCGATCACGATCAGACCTTCATCAGCAAAAAGTGCATGCACGTATTTTCGCACGGCCTCAGATAAGGTAGCTGAGCTTTTGTAGGCAGCGGCAAAAGGCTCAAGATCCCCGGGCACTTCACTAAGTAAAGGCAATAATTCCTTCAGATGCATTCGTCCAACGGCACCTTGCTGTTCTGTTTTCCAGGTATATTTTTTTCCGAGCAGTTTAAAATAGGAGATCTCTTCAAAATCATGATCCTCTGAAGCCATCCAGTACACGGGTACAAAATCATAACCCGGGTACGCCACCTTCAATTGTTTACAGGCATTGATGGTACTGACGATCTTATAAATAAAATAAAGTGGGCCGGAGAAAAGATTTAATTGGTGGCCGGTTACAATGGTAAAAGTAGTATCCGATTCAAGCAGGTCGATATTTTTACGAACAGCTCCTGTTGGTTTAATTTCTCCGTATTGTTTTTCGAGAGAGGCCTTTAATACGGCTCTACTTTCAGCAGTGAAGGATTTCTTCTTTTCAAGAATCTGCTCCGCAAAATTGGTAACTGATGGAAACCGGGAGAAAAAATCCTTTAGGCTGGGCTTATTACCGGCATAATCGAGGAAAAAGGAACTGAACGCCCCCGTTTGTTCAAATGATAGTAACTCCTTTTTCATCGATTTATAAATGTTCCTCACTGGGCTGAAACCAGCCTTTTCTGGTTGGAACGCACTGCAAATTAATGGGATTTGAATGGAATTGACGATTACCCGATTGGGGCATCCCGGACTACCGTGCCGTGGAGGTCGAATTCGGTGGCACTGTCGATATGCACCGTGGTGAAATCCCCGATCCGAACATACTCCTGATCACTTTCTACAAGAACTTCATTATCCACTTCAGGAGAGTCATGCTCCGTTCTTCCGATGTACTGATCTCCCTCTTTACGATCGATCAATACCTTGAAGGTTTTTCCAATTTTCTTCTGATTGTTTTCCAACGAAATGGATTCCTGAAGACTCATTAGTTCGTCTATTCGTTCCTGTTTCGTTTCCGGACTTACATCGTCTTGGAGAGCGTAGGCGTGGGTATTTTCTTCGTGTGAGTATGAGAAACAACCGGCGCGCTCAAATTTGGACTTCTTTACAAAATCAAGCATCTCTTCGAAGTCTTCTTGAGTTTCTCCAGGATGTCCGACGATGAACGTAGTTCGGATGGCGATATCGTTAACCCGACTGCGAATTTCTTGTAACAATGCTTCTGTCTTTTCCCGTGTTGTTCCGCGGCGCATCAGCTGAAGCATTTTGGATGAACCATGCTGAAGCGGGATATCCAGATACTTGCAAATGTTGGGTCGTTCATTCATTACGTCCAGTACATCCATCGGGAAGCCGGATGGAAAGGCGTAGTGCAGACGAATCCACTCAATACCATCAACATCAGAAAGATTTTTTAAAAGATCGGCCAGATTTCTCTTTTTATACAAATCAAGTCCGTAGTAAGTAGAGTCCTGAGCAATAAGGAGTAACTCTTTTGTTCCTTGTGCTGCCAGATTTTTGGCTTCCAACACCAATTCTTCAATGGGTCGTGAAATATGTTTTCCGCGCATCAATGGAATGGCGCAAAACGAACACGGCCGGTCACAGCCCTCACTGATTTTCAGATAGGCATAATGTCCGGGGTTGGTCAGGATTCGCTCGCCAACCAATTCTTTCCGGTAATCTGCCTTGAAGACTTTCAATAACCTGCTGAGATCTCTGGTTCCGAACCAACCATCCACATCAGGTATTTCCTTTTCCAGGTCATCTTTATAGCGCTGCGACAGGCATCCGGTTACGTAAACCTTTTCTACAAGACCCTCTGACTTGGCATCCACGTAACGCAAGATGGTATCAATAGACTCTTGCTTCGCATTATCAATAAAACCGCAGGTGTTGATGACAACCACTTGTGCGTCGTCATTTGTCGACTCATGAACAGCATCAATACCATTGCCCCGTAATTGGGTCAGTAGCACTTCAGAATCAACCTGGTTTTTGGAACATCCCAGGGTGATGAGATTTACTTTTTTATTTTTCGACGGTTTTGCCTTCACGTCGCAAAACTACTCAAATAGACGGCAATACCGGCAATCAAAGGTCTAGCGACTCAGGTAGAGATTTCTTTCTGAATAAATCTGAAGAAAGTAATCGTCCATCAGGTCATCAATAAAGTAAATGGCCTCACCCGTACTCTTCATTTCAGGCCCCAGTTGTTTATTCACTTCAGGAAACTTACTGTAGGAGAATACAGGAACTTTAATGGCGTATCCTTTTTTCTTTGGATTGAAATTGAAATCCTTAACCTTATTCTGTCCCAACATCACCTTGGTGGCGTAATTCACATAAGGCTCATCGTAGGCTTTACAGATGAACGGCACCGTGCGGCTGGCACGCGGGTTGGCTTCAATGATGTACACCTTATCGTCCTTAATCGCAAATTGAATGTTAATCAATCCTACAGTCTTGAGGGCGACGGCAATCCGCTTAGTGTAATTTTCAATTTGTTTGATTACAAAATCGCCGAGGTTGTACGGTGGTAGTACTGCATAGGAATCTCCCGAGTGAATTCCGGCCGGTTCGATGTGCTGCATGATTCCGATGATGTACACATCCTCACCGTCGCAAATGGCGTCGGCTTCTGCCTCAGTAGCGCCATCCAGAAAATGATCCAGAAGCACCTTGTTTTCCGGCAGATGTTTCCAAATGTCCAGAATGTGATTTTCGAGCTCCTTTTCGTTGATTACGATTTTCATGCTTTGTCCGCCCAAAACATAGGAGGGGCGCACCAAGAGCGGAAAGCCAATGGTTTTAGAAACCTCAAGGGCTTCGTCAGCATTGGTAGCTACACCGAATTCAGGGTAAGGAATATTGAGATCTTTCAGCAGTGTAGAAAAACTTCCTCTGTCTTCGGCAAGGTCAAGGGCCTCAAATGAAGTGCCCATGATTTTAACTCCGTATTTATGGAGTTTCTCTGCAAGTTTCAGGGCTGTCTGTCCACCCAGCTGAACAATGACACCTTCTGGTTTTTCGTGCTGAATGATGTCCCACAGATGCTCCCAGAACACCGGTTCGAAATAAAGTTTATCGGCTATGTCAAAATCCGTTGAAACGGTTTCAGGATTACAATTGATCATGATGGTTTCGTAACCGCATTCTTTTGCCGCCAGTACTCCATGCACACAACTGTAGTCAAATTCAATTCCCTGTCCGATTCGATTCGGTCCGGAGCCCAATACGATTACTTTTTTCCGATCACTTACGGGAGACTCATTTTCCTTATCGAACGTGGAATAGTAATACGGTGTTTTTGCGGCGAACTCAGCAGCACAAGTATCCACTAGTTTGTACACACGGTTGATGCCTAGTTCGCGGCGACGCTTGTGAACTTCACTCTCCAGACATCCAAGAACATGAGCGATTTGACGATCGGCATAACCCTTTTCTTTTGCCGTTCGGAGTAAAGACTCAGGGAGTGTTTTTAGTTCATACTTTC
Organism: Cyclobacteriaceae bacterium; assembly: GCA_049423005.1. Taxonomy (GTDB): domain Bacteria; phylum Bacteroidota; class Bacteroidia; order Cytophagales; family Cyclobacteriaceae; genus ELB16-189. The sequence continues at coordinate 1,711 of JBMSPY010000001.1, read as the reverse complement.
CAATCTCTTTTTCCAGTTCAACCAATTCCCAAATCTGCTCCAGGAACCACTTGTCGATCTTGGTCAGATTTTGAATGGTTTTCATGGAGATACCAAGCTTCATGGCATCGTAGATATGGAAAAGTCGATTCCAGCTTGGATTAGCCAGACTATACAAAAGATCTTCTTGTTTGGTCAGCTCTTTTCCATCTGCTCCCAGCCCGTTTCGTCGAATCTCCAGGCTTTGACACGCCTTTTGCAGGGCCTCCTGAAAATTTCTTCCAATGCCCATGGCCTCGCCCACCGATTTCATTTGCAATCCGAGACGGCGATCTGCTCCGGGAAACTTATCAAAGTTCCAGCGCGGAATTTTTACAATCACATAATCCAGCGCAGGTTCAAAATAAGCTGTAGTCGTTCCCGTGATCGCATTCTTCAGTTCATCCAAATTGTAACCGATGGCCAACTTGGCTGCGATTTTGGCAATAGGATATCCGGTTGCCTTAGAGGCTAAGGCAGATGAACGCGATACGCGTGGATTGATTTCAATACCGATAATGTCGTCTGTATCCGGATTGACAGCGAACTGAACGTTACATCCGCCGGCAAACTTTCCGATGCCATTCATCATTTTGATGGCCAGATCACGCATGTGCTGATAGACGGTATCCGGAAGCGTCATCTCCGGTGCCACGGTAATGGAATCACCGGTATGAATACCCATGGGATCAAAATTTTCAATAGAACAAATGATGATCACATTCCCGATGCCGTCTCTCAAGAGCTCAAGCTCATATTCTTTCCAGCCCATAATGCTCTGCTCCACCAACACCTCATGAATAGGAGAGGCGTGGAGTCCACGGTTCAGGGCTGCATCAAACAGTTCAGGTTTCTCAACAAAGCCGCCGCCTGTTCCACCCAATGTGAATGAAGGACGAATGACGAGTGGAAATCCAATTTCCTGAGCGATTTCTTTTCCTTCCAGGAAGGAAGTGGCTGTGGCTCCTTTACAAACACCAACACCCAGCTCCATCATTTTCAGACGAAACTTTTCCCGGTCCTCGGTGGTTTCAATGGCTTTAATATCTACTCCAATAATTCGAACGCCATAATGTTCCCAGATGCCGGCTTTATCGCAATCGATACAAAGGTTCAAAGCTGTTTGACCGCCCATGGTGGGGAGCACGGCATCGATATGATGTTTTTCCAGGATTTCCCGGATGTATTTCTTTTCCAAGGGACGGAGATAAACATGGTCGGCTGTAACCTTATCCGTCATGATGGTGGCCGGATTGGAATTGATCAGGACCACCTCAATTCCTTCCTCTCTGAGCGATCTTGCAGCCTGCGAGCCGGAGTAATCAAATTCACAGGCCTGGCCTATAATAATGGGACCGCTTCCGATAATAAGGACTGAACGGATGCTTTTATCTCTTGGCATGGTGTTTAGGGTATAGATAAATCCCGCAAAAATACGGTGCCGTTTCGAAGGTTAATGGAGATCTGGCAAAAAAATTAACCTGCCTAAAAAACCAGTTTTTTAGAAATTGAATTCTATGACTTGCTTGATTTCGGGGTTTAAACTTAAAGCAACAGGACAGTGGGATGAATACCAAACACGAATTGAAAACTCAGAGATTGACGGAATGATTAACAATTATGAAGTCTGGGTTGAAGATTTGCTAAATGAAAGTAACGATGGGTTCGTAACAGAAATAGGAGAAGTAGAAAG